>NZ_JADEVE010000336.1 GCF_016125955.1 Acetomicrobium sp. S15 = DSM 107314
CCTTCAAGGAGTATATATCGGATGTGAAGAGCGGAAAATTCCCCGCCGATGAGCATTGCTATAATCTCCTGCCTGAGAGGGCGCAGGAATAAGAGCATATGCTCAAAGAATTAACGCGCAAGTAGAGAAAACTCAGCCGCATAGGGCCAGCATCTGTATCAAAAAGTGCTGGCCCTATTGTGGCGTATGAGAAGGTGGATATATGAACGCACAAAAATTTCCCAGGATGATTAAGATAGGGCAGAATTTTGGCCCTCATACGTCTATCGGTAACGTATACACTGCCGTTAGAGGTGAAATCGAGGGCATTCTTCCATCTACAAGAATGAAGCCCGGGGATAGCGTGGCTATTACTGTCGGGAGCAGGGGGATAGCCAACTTGCCAGAGATTGTGCGGGCTATCGTGGATGAGCTAAAAAATTGGAAGTGCAAGCCATTCCTTGTCCCTGCCATGGGGAGCCACGGAGGCGCCACAGCGAAGGGACAGGTTGAAGTGCTTGCTCACTACGGGATAACCGAAGATGGTCTTGCAGTTCCCATTAAGTCGTCTATGGATGTAGAAGAAGTGGGCAGGACGGAAGATGGCCTGAGCGTGTTTGTCGATAAAAACGCCCTGTCGGCAGATCATATCGTGGTGTTCAACCGTGTAAAGCCGCATACAGACTTTCGCGGCGATGTAGAAAGCGGCTTGCTTAAAATGATGACCATAGGCTTGGGAAAACATAAAGGGGCTATGTATTATCACCAAGCGGCGGTAAAGCTCACTGGCCCTAAGGTCATACGCACCGTGGGAAGGGCAGTGATCCGCAATTGCCCAGTAGCCCTCGGCTTAGCCGTAGTAGAAAATGCTTATGATGAGACGGCAATAATATCGGCCCTTTTGCCACAAGATATAGAAACCGGGGAGGGTAAGCTCTTAACGAAAGCCAGGGAGATAATGGCCAAGCTTCCGTTCCAGGAGATGGATTTGTTGATCGTCGATAGAATGGGGAAGAACATCAGTGGCACAGGCATGGACACGAATGTAGTAGGACGCGTTATGAACATATATACGCCGGAGCCTGAGTGGCCGAAGATCACCCGTATCTTTGTGCGCGATCTCACGGAAGAGACTGGCGGCAACGCTATAGGCCTAGGCATGGCTGATTTCACCACCGAAAAACTGGCAGGTAAGATTAATTGGGATGCCACTTATACCAACGCCATTACGGGTTTGGTGGTAGAAAAGGCCCGACTTCCGGTAGTGTGTAAAAACGACAAAGAAGCCCTCGAAACTGCCCTAAAGACGATAGGCTTAGTATCACCTGATGAAGCAAAAGTCGTCTGGATAAGAGATACGCTTTCCTTGGAAGAGGTTATGGTATCGGAGGCTTTTCTGCCTTTCGTAAGAGAGATGTCTAATTTGGAGGTGAGAGGAGAACCTAAGGAATTTAGTTTTTATGAAAATGGCGACCTCGTAGACGATCTATAAATGCCGAATGTGTGATCTGGAGGTGATTAGTTTGGTGTCAGATAAAACAGAGAAGATCTTAAAAGATCTGGAAATCGAGTATAGTCCTGAGCTGAAAGCAGAGAATATTAAAGAACCACCACACAGCCTTTGGGGCACGTTGCGCTCTATGGGCCCAACATTTGTCTTGGCAGGAGCCATAGTGGGCTCTGGCGAGCTCATTGCTACGACCCTTTTGGGCGCCCGGATCGGATATGTGATGCTGTGGATGATCATCTTGAGTTGTTTGGCTAAGGTAATGATCCAAGAAGCGATCGGCCGTTACATAATTGCTACCGGGAAGGGGTTGGAAGAGATCCTTGACGAAATTCCAGGTCCCCGTCTTGGCGCTTCTTGGGCGGTGTGGTGGTCAATTCTGCTGATGGTATCACTGCTTGTGACGATGGCCGGTATATTTGGCAGCCAAGGCTTGGCCATGAAGGGGCTTGTTGGGGTAGGGAGTCCAAACTTTTGGGGCATAGTAGTTGGAATTGTCGGGATCGCCTTGTTGTTCCGCGGCATATACGCCGATATAGAAAGGGTAATGGTAACTTTGGTAGTAGCATTTTCTGTAATTACCACGTTTCTTGCTTTTATTGGCTTACAATTTACACCATATGCATATAGCATCTCTGACATCGCTTCCGGGTTGCAGTTTAAACTGCCAGCGGCAGGTATGGCTGTGGCAATTTCTGTCTTTGGCATGACCGGCCTTTCTGCAAATGAATTGGTTCAGTACACGTATTGGGCGAAGGGTAAGGGATATGCAGCATGGACAGGTCCAAAAGGAACGAGCGGATGGGAAGAACGAGCCAGAGGGTGGATCCGTGTCATGCGCTTGGACCTCATTGTAGGCTGTGTCGTGTATACGTTAGTCACAATTGCCTTTTACGTCTTGGGAGCCGCCGTGCTTCATAAAATGGGCATAACCCCTGGCGGGATGCAGTTGGTGGAGGATCTTGCCAATATGTATACGCAAACGCTCGGTGATTGGGCGAGGATCCTCTTCATGTTCGCCGCCTTCGTTGTGCTCTGGTCCACTTATCTGGTCAACTCCGCCGGCATAAGCAGGGTGGTAGGTGACGGGTTTATCAGAGCAAAGATCTGCAAAGTTGCCGATCTAAGACAAGTGCTATCATGGCGACGATTCTTCCTAATAGTGGGTCCACTGCTCATGTTCCTGCTTTATTATGTTTTTCCGAGCCCTGCGGGGCTCGTCGTGTTGGGTGGCATGCTGCTTTCAATATCATTGCCCGTCATTGCAATAATAGCACTACTTCTCCATTACAAAATAAAGAGGCAGGCTCCAGAATTTTCAATAGGTCCGCTGGGGGAGACTTTATTGTGGATTTCTGTTGTAGTTAACATAACTTTTGTTGTGGGTGGTTATTTATTGCTATAAACTAAAAGAACAGTTGAACAAGTTTAATAGTAGCTTTAAACATAAAGACTGTTCTTGGTCTTTTTGTTAAAAAGAGGGTGATTGGTGTAATCAGCACCTATTATTGCAGTTTGCTAAAACTCCTCTTTTGTCGTTTTGCGTTATTCTATCTTAATATAAAACCAATAATGGCAAAACATAAAGAAGGTGTATTATAAATGAGAAGCGATATTACCAAAAAAGGCATTGAAAGGGCTACGCATAGGGCGCTGTATTACTCTATGGGGCATTCCCCGAAGGATTTACAAAAACCCGTTGTCGGCATAGTGAACTCACAGAACGAGACAATGCCTGGCCATATACACTTGGGACAACTCGCTCGGGCTGCCAGAGAGGGGGTAATAGAAGCTGGGGGACTGCCTGTTGAGTTTTCCACTATAGGAATATGTGACGGAATTGCCCAAGGGCATTACGGCATGCATTATTCCCTCGCAAGCAGGGAATTGATAGCGGATACCGTTGAAGCCATGGTGAACGCTCACTCGTATGACGCAATGATCCTGATCACCAACTGTGACAAAATCACTCCTGGAATGCTGATGGCCTGTGTGAGGCTTGATATCCCTGCAATCGTCGTTAACGGTGGTCCCATGTTGACCGGATGTCACAAGGGGAGAAATATGGGATATTCCGATCTCATGTTTACGCAGGGAGAGGTTGCAAAAGGCCGAATGACGGAAGAGGAGCTTGCAGAAATGGAATTAGATGCTCTTCCTGGATGCGGCGCATGTAATCTTCTTGGGACGGCAAATTCTATGAACTACCTGACAGAGGCACTCGGAATGTGTCTTCCGGGATTAAGCTCTATCCCCGCAGTAGCAGGTCAGAGAGTGGCGTTTGCTCGAGAATCAGGCAGAAAAATAATGGAACTCCTTAAAAGAAATATAACTCCCAAACAAATAATAACCGAGAAAGCCCTGGAAAACGCCGTGACTGTGGATCTGGCCATAGGGGGGTCTACTAATACCATCCTTCACCTTACCGCCATAGCGCATGAAGCGGATATAGATTTCGATGTGAACATCTTTTCAGAGTTTTCAAGAAAAGTCCCCCACCTGGTTAAACTTAGCCCTGCGGAAAATGGACACTATCCGGAAGATTTACATAAAGCCGGAGGCATAGGGGCCTTAATGAATCAATTGAATGAGGTTGGGTTGTTAAACGGCGATGCTATGACAGTAAGTGGAAGAAATGTTTCCGCCAACATTAAGGATTTCGAGGTTTATGATCGTGATGTTATAAGGCCATTAGATAATCCCTATTCACATGCCGGCGGACTGCAACTCTTATATGGCAATCTTGCCCCAGAGGGATGTGTTTGCAAACGTGCTGCCGTTAATCCAAAAATGTATGTTCACCGTGGCCCATGCAGGGTGTTCAATCAAGAAGAATCGGCAGTCGAAGCCATATACAGCGGAAAAATAAACCCTGGCGATGTCGTCGTCATCAGATATGAAGGCCCCAAAGGGGGTCCCGGAATGAGGGAAATGCTTACCCCTACAGCGGCTATCGTAGGAATGGGGTTGTCTTGCGAAGTTGCCCTCATAACAGACGGAAGGTTCTCGGGCGGCACCTCAGGCGCAGCAATCGGCCACGTTTCCCCTGAAGCTGCGGAAGGAGGGCCAATAGCCCTTGTTGAGGAAGGCGATATAGTCTCTATAAATATACCAGAAGGGACGATCACCCTCGAGGTTGACGATGAAACTTTGACAGAGAGAAAAAGGCAATGGAAAAAAGTAGAAAAAGAGATTCCGCAGAAGAGTTATCTTTACAGATACTCTCTTATGGTTTCCTCCGCTATGTCTGGGGCTGTATTCGATTTAAAGAAATGACCAAAGAACTTTGTGTTCGCATAAGTGGCAGGCTTGATAACGAAGGGAAAAGATTACGTTTCAACGTTGAAGACATATTTTCATGATGCGCCAAGATTGCGAAGTCAGGTTAAACGTAATGCTATTTGAAGAATGCCATTGCGGCATAGCCTGAATCTGCTCTCTGGTCTTGCACTACCTGTGGTTTTCATGATAAGGTTTTGCTAACAGTGGCTCTTTGTTGTTATAAAAACAAAGGTGATTGTGAGTAGTTTAGATAAATCTAACATTTTTGTAGTAAGCTAATTCGATGCTTATGATCGGTTCTTGTATTATTTAGTCAGCGATTATGAAGTTCGCCCTCTTTTGGTTGAAAGTGACATTAGGATTTCTTATTTGCGGTCGGAGAGGTATTTCAATTGCAATGAATACAAATTTTTTCGGAGGCGAGGCAGATGAAGATCGCATCTAAGGCACACACCCTTTCCGTGGATGGGGTAGTCAAAGAACTCGAGACTGACGTTCAGAGAGGCCTGAGCAGCGACGAGGCACGACGCAGGCTGGAGGAATTTGGGCCGAACGAATTGATGGAAAAACCTCGTCCTGGTTTTTTAAAGTTGCTCTTCGATCAGTTCAACAACTTTTTGATAATTATATTGATAGTAGCAGCAGCGGTCTCCATGCTCTTGGGCGAAACTATTGATGCCTTGGCTATAATTGCGATCATTGCCCTGAATGCGATCTTGGGCGTGACACAAGAATCCAAAGCGGAACAGGCTTTGGCGGCGCTAAAGAAAATGGCGGCTCCGGTCGCCAGCGTCATCCGCGACGGTCATCAAATAACCGTCCCAGCCAGTGAGCTCGTCCCTGGAGACGTGATAGTGCTGGAAGCCGGCAATTACGTTCCGGCCGACCTTCGCTTAGTGGAGACCGTAAACCTGAAGATTGACGAAGCGTCTCTTACGGGAGAGTCGGTGCCGGTCGATAAAGCAGCGTCGCTTGTGCTCGATGAGGAGTCCCCCTTGGGAGACAGGAAAAACTGCGCCTTTATGGGCACCATGATCACGTACGGCAGGGGCAAAGGGGTCGTCGTGGCGACAGGCATGGAGACTCAGATAGGCCTCATAGCTGAGATGCTTCAGTCTTACGAGGAAGAACCGACTCCGCTGCAGCAGAGGTTGGATCAGCTGGGTAAATGGCTCGGGACGGCATGTTTGGTCATATGCGCGGTTATTTTCTTTATTGGCCTCTTCAGGGATACAGACTTAGCGCTGTTGGGCGAGGGCATAAGGACGTATTTGAGCACCTACGAGCACCAAGTCGTCCTGTTGTTCATGACCGCCGTCAGCCTCGCCATAGCGGCTGTGCCCGAGGGGTTGCCCGCTGTTGTCACGATATGCTTAGCGCTCGGGATGCAGCGCATGGTGAAAAGACACGCCCTGATAAGGAGGCTTCCTGCAGTCGAGACCTTAGGCTGCACGACGGTGATATGCTCCGATAAGACCGGAACGCTTACTCAAAACGAGATGACAGTTGTTAAGACGTGGACCGGCGATGGCTGGCTTCAAGTCACTGGCGAAGGATACAATCCGAAGGGCGAATTCTTGAACGAAAATTCCCCGCAAGAACCTCATCAACATGTCGCATCGTCGTTTCTGCTTTATGGTTCGCTATTGTGCAATGACGCCAAGTTGGAAGAGGTGGAAAGTCCGGATGGAAAGCGCGCCTGGCGTATGGTTGGCGACCCGACGGAGGGGGCTTTGGTCGTGGCCGCAGCAAAATCTGGGCTATGGCGCGAAGAGGTCGAAAAAATCCTCCCAAGAGTGGCCGAGATACCCTTCGACTCTGAGCGTAAGCGCATGACCACAATCCATAAGCCCAGCGGAGAAGCGCCGCAAGGCTTAAGGGGTCATGCCCTTTGGGAGCATCTTCCGAACTCTTATATCGCATTTGTGAAGGGCGCCCCCGATATCGTGCTCGATCTGTGCAATGGCATTTTGGGAGCCGACGGACGGGTTTCTCCCGTTACAGAAGACGTCCGGAGCCAGGTATTGGGGGTCAACAAAGAAATGGCCAATCAGGCCTTGCGGGTGTTAGCCGTGGCCTATCGCCCTCTGGAGTCGGTGCCTGAGCCGTGCACGCCGGATGTCGTCGAAAAGGATCTCGTCTTCGTCGGTCTGTTGGGCATGATCGATCCGGCGCGCCCTGAGGTCAAAGAGGCCATAAAGGTGGCCAAGGAAGCTGGCCTCAAGACTGTGATGGTGACGGGTGACTACAAAGATACTGCCACTGCTATCGCCAGGGAAATAGGCCTCCTAACGCCCAACGGGAGGGTATTGTCCGGCCAGGAGATAGATCGCCTAAGCGACGACGAATTTGTAGCTATAGCAAATCAGATAGACGTTTGCGCAAGGGTTTCTCCGCAGCACAAAGTCAAGATCGTGGATGCGTTAAAAGCTTGTGAACATGTGGTAGCCATGACCGGCGACGGCGTCAACGATGCTCCTGCCCTGAAGCGCGCAGACATCGGCGTGGCAATGGGGATAACGGGCACAGATGTGACCAAGGAGACGGCCGATATGGTCTTGACGGATGATAACTATGCCAGCATTGTGGCCGCCGTGGAAGAAGGGCGCATTATCTACTCTAACATCAGGAAGTTTGTATTTTTCCTCGTCTCCTGCAATGTGGGGGAGATATTGATCATCTTCCTGGCAATGCTCACTGGCCTCCCCATCCCACTGCAGCCCATCCAGCTTCTGTGGTTGAATTTGGTCACCGATGGCGCCCCGGCCCTCGCCTTAGGCCTCGAGAAGGGCGAACCGGACATCATGAAGCGCCCTCCGCGTCCTCCGAAGGAGCCCGTCATAAACAAAGATATGCGTTTAGGGATAGTAGTTCAGGGTATAGCCATGACGGCCGCGATTTTGGCCTCCTTCGTTTATGGCCTTAAGGCTTTCCCGGGGCACGTGGAAGGTGCGCAGACCATGGCCTTCGCTACCCTCGTCTTGTCCGAACTGCTTCGAGCCTTCACCTCCAGGTCCGAGCACTACTCGGTATTTTCTATAGGGGTGGCCTCCAATCGCTGGATGGTTCTCGCCGTAGGTAGTTCCCTCCTCCTGCTCTTGGCCGTCATGTACGTGCCCTTCCTGCAGCCGGTTTTTAGCACCGTACCATTGGGAGCGAGCCACTGGTTGACCATACTGCCCTTTGCCTTTGTGGCTCCTGTGGCGGCCGAGGTCACAAAGGTTTTTCTGCGGCGGCGGTATGCTAAATGGCTCGAGGAGAGCGCGTAGAGTGTATAATTGTCATGTTGATGAGGTTCTCTTGACGAATGCTGCGGAGGCCTTTGGCAAGATTAGAGCAAAGCCTCCGGAAGTTGACCCAAAGCGAAGGTTGTCCCATTTTTTAATGGGCGACCTTCGCTCAAGATTGAATATGGCGGGGCATTCTCGACCATTTAGCAAAGGGTGATGTGATGACATTTCAAATCCTTGCAATAAACGCAGATCTTGATGGCATTATGATCGGCTACTTCATTGACAAAGAAGAAATATGGCGAGATTTTATCCCGCCTCTAAAGGACGTCTTATCGCCAAGGGAGGGGTATGAACGCGAGTTAGAGCTCACGAGGAGGGTCCTCAGCCATCGCGGCGTTGAGGCAGAAAGCCTTTCGGCTGTAGTGGGGAGTGCCGGCGTAATAGGTTCGGTGCCGGCCGGCGTTTTCGCGATTGGGGAACGGTTGTTTGAGACATTGCTGAAAGATCGACACCCGTCGAGCATGGGTGGCGCATTGGCTTACGCCGTTTCGCAGCCCTTTGGCATCCCTGCTTTAGTTGTCGATCCGGTTTCGGTAGATGAGATGGACGACGTCGCAAGGGTGACAGGCTTGCCTGAGCTCGTGCGATTGCCGTATGATCACGCCTTAGCCTGTAGAGCTTTGGCGCGTCGTGCAGCTTCGGACTTGGGCAAAGAATGGTCAAAGGTTAACCTCGTAGTGGCATACCTGGACTCGGCTTTCAGCGTCTGTGTCTTCAAAGGAGGACGCATGGCATATGTCAACAACCCCGACGACAGTGGTCCATTCTCTACAAAGAAAGCCGGTGGCATTGTGGCGCTCGATTTAGCCCGTATGGCCTACAGCGGCCAATATTCCAGAGATCAGTTGGTGAAGAGGCTCACGGCGGAGGGGGGCATGGCGGCCCACTTAGGGACCGCCGATTTGGCTTCGGTTAGAAGGCGCATCGAGTCCGGTGACGAGAAAGCGAGCCTCGTTTACGAGGCCATGGCCTATAATGTTGCCAAGGAGATAGGTTCCTGTGCGGCCATCCTGAAGGGCGAGGTAGATGCCGTCGTTATCTCCGGCGAAGTGGTGCGCGATGCCCGTTTCGTCGCCCATATTCAGGATAGAGTGCGGTGGATCGCTCCCATCCTTTGCTATTCGGGGAGGCAGGAGCTATTGGCCCTCGCTGAGGGGGCCTTGCGCGCTTTAACCGGCGTGGAGCCGGTTGGTGAATTCGGCAACCGCATAGCCTCTTGACCTATAACGTTTTGGTCCATTTGAATACGTTAGTTTAGAAATATATTAGTTTAGATGGGAGGATTTTAGATGAAAGAATTGCACTCTCTTGTTGAGCTGTTGGCATACGCCAAAGAGGTAGGCCCTAAAAGGGTCAGCGTGGCCAGGGCTGAGGACGCCGACGTCTTAGAAGCGGTCGATAGGGCACAAAAAGAGGGGATAGCCGAGGTCATCCTGGTAGGCAACGCCGACAAGATCACAGAAACTGCACGAAGCCTCGGTATCGACCTTTCTCGCTTTCGCCTCGTAGACGCGAGAGGGAGCGAAGTTGAGGTAGGCCTCACAGCCGTCGAGCTCGTCTCATCGGGTCAAGCGGACATCCTGATGAAGGGCATGATTCAGACGGCGAATTTCTTGAGAGGCGTGTTAGACAAGGAGAAGGGATTGCGCACGGGCTCCCTCCTTTCTCACACCTATATACATCAGATTGAGGGTTACGACAGGATTTTCTTCATCTGCGATCCGGCCTTCAACATCGCCCCCGACCTCGATGCCAAGGTTAAAATATTGAACAATACGGTGAACCTGGCCCATTCTTTTGGTATCGATAAGCCGAAGGTAGCGGTGCTCGCCGCCGTGGAAGTGGTGAATCCCGATATGCCGTGCACGTTGGAGGCTGCTGCTTTGGTCCAGATGAACCGCCGGGGCCAAATAAAGGGATGCGTCATCGATGGCCCGCTTGCTCTCGACAACGCGGTAAACGTGGAGGCCGCAAGGCACAAAGGGATCACCTCGGAGGTGGCAGGGCAGGCCGATATACTTCTCGTTCCCGACATAGAAGCTGGCAACCTCTTGGCGAAGTCCATCGTTTACTTTGCACCTAACAAGACGGCCGGCTTGGTCTTGGGTGCCAAAGCGCCTGTTGTGCTGACGAGCAGGACCGACTCCCCCGAGACTAAGCTGCTCTCCATTGCCTCAGCCGTGGTCTTGTCCTCCTATAAGGCATGAGCGGCGATTTCAAAATCCTCGCCATCAACCCGGGCTCGACGAGCACCAAAGTGGCCCTCTTTGAGGGAGAGCGGGAGCTGTGGAACATCACTCAACGCTACGATGTCGGCACACTCAAAGCCTTCCCCAATGTCATGGCGCAGGAGGATTTTCGCCTTGGCGAGATCGAGCTCGTTCTAAAGCAGCAAAATGCTGTCCTTGAGGAGATCGATGCCTTTGTGGGGAGAGGCGGCGTTTTGAGGCCCATTCCCGGTGGTACCTACGCCGTAAACGAAAGGATGCTCGATGACTTGCGAAGCTGCCGTTATGGAGCGCATGCAAGCAATTTGGGCGCGCCCATCGCCTGGAGACTCGCATGCAAATCCGGGGACAAGCCTTCTTTTATCGTTGATCCGGTCGTTGTGGACGAGATGGACGACATCGCGCGCATCTCCGGGCTCCCCGAGGCCCCTCGCAGGTCCATCTTTCATGCGCTGAACCAGAAATTCATGGCCAGGCGCCTTGCCGCAGAGCTCGGGCTGGATTACGAGAATGCGAAAATTATAGTAACCCACATGGGCGGGGGTGTCTCTGTGGGCGTTCATAATAAGGGGCGCGTCGTAGATGTGTATAACGCCCTTGAAGGCGACGGTCCTTTTGCTCCCGAGAGGGCCGGCATCCTTCCGAACTGCGGTTTTGTCGATATGTGTTACAGCGGCAACTATACCTTTGAGCAGGTGCAGCGCAGGATAGCTGGCGAGGGGGGTATGGCGGCCCACTTGGGGACCAACGACCTGAGAGAGGTTGAGCGCCGGATCCGGTCCGGCGACGAGAAGGCGCGCCTTGTCTATGAAGCTATGGCGTACCAGATCATTAGGGCCATAGGCGCATCGGCGACCGTTGTCAACGGCGAGGTGGATGCCATATTGCTCACGGGCGGCATCGCCCACAGCGAAGCGTTCGTCGAACTCATTAAAGACAGAGTTAGCTTTATAGCTCCGGTCTACGTCCGTCCGGGCGAAGAGGAGATGCAAGCTTTGGTCCAAGGGGCCTTGCGCGTCTTGCGCGGCGTCGAGGAGGCCAAGGAATACTGACCGGGAAGTTCCTTCCCGTCGAGGGAAGAGCGGTTCATTGAAGTCAAGATTATCTTGCAGGAGGATGACTGCACTATGGTTAAAAATTGTAGCGGTATAGGACAATTTAGGAGGGGCACATTTGATAAGATACTTCTCGGTCCTGGCCCCAGCACTGTAGAATCTCGGGTTCTGAGGGCTCTTTCCGAACCTACCATGGGCTATCTGGATTCGGATTTCCTGGCCATCATGGACGAGACGAAGAACCTGCTGAAGTACGTCTTCCAGACGGAAAACGACCTCGCGATAGCCGTCTCCGGCACGGGGAGCGCCGGCATGGAGACCGCATGTGTAAATATGATAGAACCCGGGGACAAGGTCATCGTCTGCGTCCATGGCTACTTCGGCCAACGCCTGGCCCAGGTGGCCGAACGATGTGGTGCTGATGTGGTCACAATATCGTCTCCCTGGGGTCGTCCTGTGGATCCAGAGGACGTAAGGAAGGCGATCAAGGCTGCGCCTGGGGCTAAGGCCCTCGGTATTGTCCACGCCGAGACGTCGACGGGCGTGCTTCAGCCTCTGGGAGACATCGCCAAAATAGCCCACGACGCCGGCCTTTTCATGATAGTGGATGCCGTCACATCGCTCGGCGGAGTGGAGGTGCCCGTCGAGAAGTTCAGCCTCGATGTTGTGTATAGCGGCTCGCAGAAGTGTTTAGGAGCACCTCCAGGCTTGGCACCTCTCACCGCAAACGGCCGTGCCATGGAGGCCATAAAGAAGAGAAAAGTGCCGGTGCAGAGCTGGTATTTTGACCTTACATTGCTTGCCCGCTACTGGGGAGACGAAAGGCTCTATCATCACACCGCTCCGGCCAACATGATTTATGCGTTGAACGAGTCGTTGAGGATCGTGGCCGAAGAGGGGATAGAGAAGAGATGGGAGCGCCACCTCAAAAACGCGAAGGCCCTGGCGGCAGGGCTCGAGGCGATGGGGTTAAAACTCTTGGTGGATGAACCGTACAGGCTACCTTCGCTCATAACCGTGAGAGTCCCCGAGGGAATAGACGAGGCTGCATTGAGAAAGCAACTCATGTCCGTCTATGGGATCGAGGTCGGCTCAGGCCTGGGAGAACTAAAAGGCAAGATCCTCCGCATAGGGCTGATGGGCAGCTCCTCCAACAGCAGGAACATAATTCTTCTGCTGGCCGCTTTGGGGAGTATATTGCGTTCCATGGGATTTGCTGCGGACTTGACCGCCTCATTGGATGCCGCTCGGAGCGCTTAATAAGAAGGGCAGATTTAGTCGTCAAAACTACAAAAATATCGCTTAGAGGGGCTGGTGACAGCCCCTCTAAAAAGTGGGATGCGTTGAAGTGAAGCACATTCGACCCGTTATATATCTCGCATTGGCAATCCTCGGCCTGTTGTTGCAAATATTTCCCTGGCTTGAATTGCCGGCAGCTACGGCATGTGCCGTGGCCATGGCGGTTTCTTTGCCTTATACGAGCAAGGGAAGTAGGATATTGGTGATTTTTTTGATGTCGGTAAGTTGTCTTTTTATGTTGAGCCATGGTGCCGGGCTTTCGCTCTGGACTAAGGCCCTTACGGACATGCTCGATGTGGTCGTGGTGGTAAGCTTTGTGCCGCTTTTGACGTTGGGCGTCACAGAGGGCGGGTCCCTCAATGTTTTGGGGGACTTTTTGGGGACGCACGTAAAAAGCATGTGGGGGTGCTATGCCGTCATTGCTGTCGCGGCCTTTATAGTGGGTTCGTTGATCCTGGTCACCACGATACCGCTTTTGTGGGTCATAAGTTCTGCCGCGCTTTCGCGCTTCATGAAGGACCCCGACAGGCTGCTGGTCATTTCGATACCGAGGGGTTATAGCGCAGCGCTCGTATGGGCTCCGGCTGCTCCCACGGTGGCTGTATGTCTTGCCGCCTCACAAGCTCAATGGCTCGACGTGTTGCCTTATGCTATAGGGGTGAGCTTTGTATATCTGGCATTGGCTTTGTTCACTGGCTATCAGTGCTTTAAAGGAGAAAAGGCAGACCTTTTACATTTGGAGGCAAAACCATTGCCCGAGGACGAGGGCCTCTTTGCGACGCGGCGTAAGGCTTTAATTCAAATGATGTTCTTCTTGATTGCGTTTGTGATCTCTGTAGCGCTGCTCACTGGCCCTTATGGTCTCAATTATTACGTCGTCGTTCCAGTTGCTGCGCTCTGCATAACACTGCTTTGGTTGGTTGTCATCAAAAAGACGAGGCGCATACCAATGTTACTCTTGGGTTTTATAAAGAATACGCTGCCGGGCATAGGCTCTCAAGTTGCCCTTCTGCTCACGGCAGGGTTTTTTGGCACTGCAATGTCGCTAACGCCGATAGAGGGATGGATAGGGAGCCTTTTGGCATTTTTCTGCGACAGAGGCGTATTGGTCATCATTGCTGCCCTGGTGGTCCTCATCGTGGGAGGTGCCGTGATTGGCATACATCCTTTTATCACAATAGTGGTGGTAGGCAAAAGCTTGGAGACGTTGGAGTCGGTATTGCCAATTACCGTGGTGGCCCTTACGCTCTTAAGCGCCAGTTCAATAGGGTTTCTCATATCTCCTCTTTCCGCCACTGCGCTTGTCACGTCTGCCATGGCGCATCTCTCTTCGTTTGTGGTGGGGCCGCGCAACAACCTCGTTTATGGGGTAATTGCCTCTTTTCTGATGGTGGTGATCGTTTATATCGTCTCTCAATGGGCGGTATGAGGCGGCAAAACTTTCTAATATGTAAAAGCAAAATTTATGTATAAAACAGAAAGGGAGGGTTCAAAAACGGACCCTCCCCATGGTTTTGCTTACAGCAGTTCTTTAAGTGCTTTTAGCGCGGCGTCGTAGTCGGGATGGTTGGTGGCCTCCGGGACTACCTGCACGTAACGGATTACGTCATCCTTATCCACTACGAAGACCGACCTGGCCAATAAGCGCAGCTCTTTCATCAGGACGCCCCAGTTTTGGCCGAAAGAGGCGTCACGATGGTCTGAAAGGGTTATAACCTTGTCTATCTTGCCGGTCGTGCAGAAGCGCCTGATGGCGAAGGGAAGATCCATAGAGATATTAAGCACCACCACATCGCCTGGGAGAGAGGCGGCTTCGTCGTTGAAGCGGTGTACCTGGAGGTCGCACACTGATGTGTCGAGCGATGGAGTAGTGGAGATAAGTTTGACCTTGCCCGCGAAGTCCTTAAGCGTCACTGGCTTGAGGCTTTGATCTAAGACCACGAAACCAGGAGCCTTGTCGCCGACCTTGAGCTCCGGCCCTACCAGTGTTATGGGATTACCTCCCATGGTAACTACTCCCTTGCGTTCGGTCATCCTCGATCCCACCTTTCTCATAATGTTTGCGTTTCAAATAATACTCATTTTAAGCTCGATAGTCTATATGGATTCGGTTACAGTTTATCGCTGCCGTCGAGTGCTTTCAAAAGTCTGCCGAGTTCCGGCCATTAGGGTGATATCTCTCAGCTCCTTAAAACTATCCTTGAGGGCTGGGTAAAGACTTTTGTAGATAGAGTAGGTGGCATCATAAATGACTTTATCCTCCCCGCTCGGCCTGTGCGCCTTTCCGTTCTTCTGGGCGGCTCTTTTGACCGCTTCTTGGCAGTCTTTGTATGCGCCGGAGGCCACTCCGCCCAGCATAGCCGCCCCGAGCGTAGCTGTTTCGTAAAAGGAGAGTGCCACGATCTCAACGCCGGTTATCTCTGACCTCAAGGAGGCCAAGAAGGGGTTCCTCGCCCCCTTGCCCACCACGGCTATGGAGGAAAGCTTCCTCCCCAACAAATCTTCTGCGGCCTCCAGGTTTTGCCTCAGGCCGTAAGAACCCCCTTCGAGCACCGCCCTTATCAGGTCGTTTTTGGTAGTGCTGAGGCTCAAGCCGAAGAATACACCCTTAGCGTGAGGGTCCCATATGGGGCTGCGTTCTCCTGACATGTATGGAAGGAATACGACTCCGTTGGACCCAGGTTGGGAAATGGCTGCCTCTCGACACAACAGATCATAAGCGTCGAGGCCGCAGAGGTGGGCCACATCTTTTTCTTCCTCTCCGAGGGTGTCTCTTGCCCAACGGAATGCGGCCCCTACCGCCACCATAGCCCCCATGGCTAACCACCTGGAAGGGAAAGTGTGGCAGCGATTCAAAAACCTCGCATCGAACATTGGTCTTTCCATGCAGATTGCGAGCACGTCCGAGGTGCCCATCGTCTCGAAGACTTCTCCGTCCTCGACCACGCCCGCTGCTAAGGCTGAACAGGCGCTATCGGCCCCTCCCATGGCTACGGGGATCCCTTTGGATAAGCCCAATATTTGAGCGCCCCTATTGTTGAGCCTTCCCACCATCTCGTGCGACTGAATGAGCTTTGGCAGTTTCTTTATGTCTACGCCGTATACCTCGCATAGCGCTGGAGACCAGGATCGTTTTCTTCCTTGGTCGAAGAGACCAGTGAGCGAGGCATTGGAATAATCCATGCCGGCATTGCCTGTCAGCGCCATCGCCAAAAACGTATTGGCGTGTCCAAAGATAGCTGCGGAGTCATAGACCTCGGGCTCGTTATCTTTGATCCAGCGCATCGTGGTGCCGGATATGGTCCCAGGGGCAACCCTATTGCCGCTTTCCTCCAAAAACCACTCAAGCGGCGCCTTTTCCTGTATAAAGGCGGCCTCGCGAAAGGAGCGCGTATCGAGGTACAATATAGCCGGTCTTAGCGGGTTTCCTTCAGCGTCCATGGCGACGAGCGACGGGCACATGTTGCTAAAGCCTATGCCGGTTATCGAATACCCATCCAACGCCGAAAGCAGGTTTTTCATACACGCAGAAAGCCTTTCCAGCCAATGTCGGGTTTCGGATTCGGCCCAACCGGGGTGCGGAAAAATATTATCCAACGGTTCGGAAACGAGACCTATGAGGTTCCCCTCCAGGTCGAAGCTTCCGACCTTTATGCCTCCTCCCCCGATGTCGATGCCCAAGAGAACCTCTTTCATGACGCCTTTACTCTTAGGACCCCTTTATTATCATCTTCGCCGCCTCTTCGGGCGTCTTCTCTTTGTGGATCACCGCCTTGACTGCGCTGATCACCCCTGGAATGTCGTCATGCTGCCACACGTTCCTGCCGTATGTCACGCCAGAGGCGCCGGCGCTCACGGCGTCGTAGGTCATTTTCAGGAGGTCCATGCTGCTCTCCATTTTGGGACCTCCCGCCACGACTACATAGGTTGGGCACGCCTCTACGACCTTGGCGAAGCTTTCAGGAGAACCGGTGTACCAGGTCTTTACTATGTCCACGCCGAGTTCAGCCCCAACGCGGGCGCAGTAGCTTATGTGCTCCGCGCTGTAGCGTTCGCTCTCAGGGATGAGGTTACCGGCCGGGTATATGTGGGCGACGAGGGGCATGCCCATGCTCTGGGCTTCCTTGGAGATCATGCCCAAGCCTTTGAGCATTTCAGGCTGCCTCTCGTCGCCCATTATGATGCCCACGGATATGGCGTCTGCGCCGAGCCTTACGGCCTCTTCCACATCTGCGAAGAGCACATCATAGCTCTTGTGGAAAGGAGAGAAACCGGAGGCTTTCATGATCAGAGAGGCCTTGCCGGCATGAGGAGGGAAGAGTTTGGAGGCGATGCCCTTGTTTAATGTGACTGCCTCGACGCCGGCATTTACGACAGCAGCGAGCTTAGCTCTGATGTCTTCTATCCCCGGCAAAACGCCCCTGTTGACGCCATGATCGAAGGCCACCACAAATATGCGCCCCGATTTAGGATTAAGTAAGCGGGATAGGCGAATCTGTTTTCCTAAAGACAAGCTGCATCTCCCCTTTGTGGCTTTATGGTTCTATCAATATCTTCACGCCTTCGGCAGATTTGGCCACGTCGAAGGCTTTGTTTATTTCCCTTAAAGAAAACCTGTGGGAAATGAGTTGCTTTAAATTGACCATGCCGTATTCGACCATCTGCATAGCTTCAATGAAATTCTGCCTGGTGGAGGAGCTCGCCCCCGTGACGATGATCTCGTTGTAATGAATGACGTTTGGATCTATTACACTTGTATCTCCCTCGGGGAAGCCCGCAAAGAGGCTGACCCTGCCCCCCTTGCGGACCGTCTTCAGCACGTCGCCGACGAGGTCTTTTACACCCACTGCCATGATGGCCACATCGAATCCCATCTCCGTCTCTTCCTTTGCGACGTCGATCAACGATTCGACAGCGGGGTCTACCACCCTGTCTGCGCCGAACTTTGCGGCGAGCCTTCGCCTCCCCTCAAACAGTTCGCTCGAAACGACTTTTCTGGCCCCTCTAGCCTTTGCGAGCATGAGGTGCATGAGGCCAATGGGGCCGGCACCTATGATGAGCACGGTATCTCCAGCCGAGACATTCGCTTTCTTCTGGCCGTTTATGCAACAAGCAAAGGGCTCAAGGATTGCAGCCTCTTCGAAGTCTATAGAATCGGGAAGGCGCACGACATTGCCGCTTTCGAGAGCCACAGCAGGTATGCGGACGTATTCGGCGAAGCCTCCGTCGAACTCGTAGCCTATGGCTTGCCGGTTTGCGCAGACATTTTCGAGCCCTATCCGGCAGTAAAGGCACTTCCTGCACGGCACGATGGGGGCTACGCCGATCCTATCGCCCAGTTTGAATTCCAAAACCTTTTTGCCCACCTCTACAACTTCGCCCGACAATTCGTGCCCGATTATCGAAGGATAGTGGATGCCCCTCGTCTTCTTGCCGGATACGATGCGAAAGTCAGTTCCGCATATAGCCGCCGCCAGCACTCTCGCCAATATCTCGTCATCGCCGATCGCTGGGCGTTCGATCTCGGTCAATTCCAATCTGTTAGGACCATAAAGTATCGCTGCCAGCAATGCAGTTGCACCTCCCCGCTTTTCGTCGCTACCTTTCGCTATAGCGCTTTCTTGTAAATCTCTATTATGTCCGCCTTAGAGGGGAATCTCGGGTTCAACGGCACATTGCCGCTGGTGAGTGCTTCGTCGGCCAGCATGTCGAGGTCGCTTTCCTTTACGCCGAAGTCGCCGAGGCGCTCGGTTATCCCGATATCCTCCATCAGGTCCCTTATGGCCTTTACCGACTTCGCCGCCGCCTCCATAGGCGTGAGGAACTCTATGTCTTCGCCGAAGGCTACGGCTATGTCTATATATTTTTCGATGTTGCCCATGAGGTTATATTCCATGACAGGAGGCAGCATTATGGCGTTGCTTATCCCGTGGGGTATATCGAAGTGGCCGCCGGCCGGCTGCGACATGGCGTGTACTATGCCCAACCTTGTAGAGTTGAACGCCAAGGCCGCGAGGGCGCTGGCGGCGAGCATGTCCTCTCTGGCCTGTAGGTTAGTGCCCTTCGCCACGGCCTTCCGCAGGCTCTTTGCGACGAGCTCTATAGCGCGCATGGCGAGCGGCTCAGAGATGTGGTGGGCTGTCGTGTTTACGTACGATTCGATGGCGTGGGTCAACGCGTCCATGCCCGTACCGGCCGTGACTTTGGGCGGCAACGTCAATGTGAGCTCGGGGTCCAAAATGGCATATTTTGCCATTGTGAGGTAGCTTCCTACGGTGAGCTTAGTCCTCACGTCGACGCCGGTGAAGACTATGAACCTCGTGAGCTCGCTCCCAGTGCCGGCGGTGGTGGGGACGGCGATCACGGGAAGGCCGGGCTTTTTAACCTTCTCAACGCCTACATAGTCCAGTATGCCTCCGCCATTGGTCACCAAGAAGGCGGCCGCCTTAGCGGTGTCCATGGACGTGCCGCCGCCGACGCCTATGGCAACTTGAGCGCCGCTTTTCGCGAGTTCTTTTGTCGCGTCTCCGATGGAGAGCACCGTGGGTTCTTTTTCAAGCCTGTCGAAGACGGTGGTCTTGATCTGGGCTTCGTCCAATAGTTTTAGGATTTTATCCAGGATGCCCGCTGCCTTGACGCCCTTATCTGTTACCACAAAGGCATGGTTTGCGCCGACCTCTTTTGCCTTTTCGGGGATGGCTTTTATGCTCCCGGGGCCGAATGTGATATCCGTGGGCAGTTTGTATGTGAACTCCACCTTAAAACACCTCCGTGATATATATAATTTCTCCGCTCTGCGGAGAATGCTCGCCATGTGCCGCACTTGACCATTTTATACACGGAGCGTCTTTCGCTGCGGATGCGCCGACCTGGTCTCTTGATCTTTTGCTTCTCTATCCTGTTGACGAAGACGCGCCTTTCCGCCCTTTTTGACGGAACCGAAGGTGCTTTATGACGATATCCCAAAAGAGAAACTTCGTCAACATCTGGCGACTTGACGGCGTACCGGGTGAAGCTTGACAGGACAAAAGGAAGGTAGTAATTTAACGACACAAGAGGTGCGCCCGTAGCTCAGCGGATAGAGCGTTGGACTCCGGATCCAAAGGCCGGGAGTTCAAGTCTCCCCGGGCGCGCCAAAATAGATCCTGACCGGGTTTGTAGCCTTAATTATTATTTTGACCTCCATCACTATGAAGGCCATAAAAGTTCTTATCTTTTTGGGCAGTAGACCGGCTTGGTTAGGTAGGGATAAAAAACGATTATAAAAAGCATCGTTACTATAGCAGCGAGAATTATGCCCGCTGCAGCGGAGGTGATGTTATGTTCATTTCCTGTGGGAATCGTAGCCATGGAAGACATGAACGCCGAGTAAGATGATGATATAAATATAAAACAAGACGTATTGAAGACGTGCCTTCCGGGTGTGCCGAAAAGCCTCTTGATGTTGATGGCAAGTGCTATATATAACACAGTGTTGATTATCAATGTTTTGTGTAGGTCAAGAGGTAAGCGAGCTTATTTCCCGTGTTCGGATGTGCTACGACATGTTTTAACATCGGATGGTCTGTAATCGGGTGATTTTTGAGGTTGTCCTATGGCGTAGGGAGGCGGATTGCCTTGATTTCCAACGCTTCTGAAATCAAAAAGGAGAAAGCTCCTGCCCGTATCGAGTACCTGAAAGTCAATAATTTTAGGGCTTTGCAGGATACCGAAATGAAGGAACTGACGCCCCTCACAGTGCTGCTTGGCCCAAATGGCAGTGGAAAATCCACTGTTTTCGACGTCTTCGCTTTCTTGGCGGAGTGTTTTGAAATGGGACTCCGGCGAGCCTGGGACAAGCGCGGTCGCGCAAAGGAGATCAAGACGAGGGGGTGTGACGGCCCTGTCGTCGTGGAAATCAAGTACAGGGAACCAGGTTATCCGCTTATCACCTACCATCTGGCTGTGGACGAAAAGAACCGACAACCGGTGGTCGTGGAGGAATGGCTTCAGTGGCGACGTGGAAGGAGAGGCAAACCGTTTCGTTTCCTGGAATACCGCGAAGGGCAGGGTCAGGCAATTAGTGGTGAATTACCGGATAAAGAGGACAAACGCATCGAAAGTCCTCTCAAATCGCCCGATCTGCTGGCGGTCAACGCGCTTGGCCAATTTGCGGAACACCCAAGGGTGGCGGCTTTGCGCGATTTTATCACCGGGTGGTATGTCTCGTATCTTTCTACGGACAGCACACGCGGACAACCAGAGGCAGGACCGCAAGAAAGACTTACCAAGACGGGAGACAATCTGGCCAACGTTATTCAGCACCTGGAGGAACTATATCCCAAACGTCTGGAACTGATCTTCTCTACGCTTCGCCGGCGAGTGCCGCGCATTGAAAGCGTTTTGGCTGAATCCATGCCCGATGGGAGGCTTTTGCTGCAGATCAAGGATGCGCCTTTCAGCGAACCGATTCTCGCCCGTTTCGCTTCGGACGGGACGTTGAAAATGCTCGCCTATTTGGTTCTGCTTTATGACCCAACGCCTCCGCCTTTCATAGGAATAGAGGAGCCTGAGAATTTCCTTCATCCAAGGCTTTTGCCCGAACTTGCGGAGGAGTGTCGCAATGCCGTAGATCGTACGCAGCTTTTGGTTACCACTCATTCGCCTTTTTTCCTTGACCCGCTGCGACCGGAAGAAGTCAGGATTTTGTGGCGAGACAAGCAAGGATATACCAAAACCTGCAGGGCTTCGGATATACCTGGAATTCGCGAATTTATTTCCGAAGGCGCCACGTTGGGGTACCTCTGGATAGAAGGGCTGTTCGGTGTCGGAGATCCCCTGGCCAACGAGGGGGAACCCACACACACACAGAAGATGCGAAGAACGGAGAGACCTCGAAAATGAGGACAAGCCACCTTGAAATCATCGTAGAGGAGCATTCCATGGAGGCTTTCCTGCAGGCCTTTCTACCATCGTTACTTCGAGAGGACCAGACTTTCAAGATTGTGCATTTTCAGGGCAAGAAAGACCTCCTCAATAAGCTTGAGGCGCGTCTTAAAGGCTACGCCAAATGGCTGCCTTCGGACTGGCGCATCATAGTTATAGTCGATCGCGACGATGAAGATTGCCTGAAACTCAAGCGACAGTTGGAAGACGCGGCACGTCACGCGGGCCTTGCTACCCGAAGGCAGTCAGGCGGCAAGACATGGCAGATAGCTAACCGGATAGCTATAGAAGAGTTGGAAGCCTGGTATTTTGGCGACTGGGATGCCGTAAAGAGGGCTTATCCTCGCATCAAGGAAAACATTTCCTCGAAAAAAGGTTTCAGAGATCCCGATGCCATACGAAACACCTGGGAGTCCTTCGAGAAAATTCTCAAAAAACATGGTTATTTCAAATGCGGTCTTGCCAAAATTGAAGCAGCGAGGACAATTGGTGCTAATATTTGTCCGGAACGGAATATCTCTCACAGCTTTGGAATTTTTTTAAGAACCGTTACAGAAATTTCGAAATGACTCAAACCCCGGGGATCAGGTCAGGTTTTTGCTTTTTGTATTCTTTAGCCTCCACTAATCCTCATCTCCCTCACTTTCACATCCACTTCCACTGTAGTTTTTCGCGTAAAATAAGCGGCGTCGATGTAAGAACTTGATGTCTATTAGATTTGGAGGCATCTTTCATGAAAGAAAAAGACCTATCTCCTAAGGACCCTCACGATAGATTCTTTAAAAGCATCATGTCCGACGAAAGGAACGTAAGGCAGTTCATCGAGGAGTTTTTGCCTCAGGAGCTTTCCTTAGGAATCAGTTTAAACAATATGAAGATGCTTCCGACGGAAAGGGTCAGGAGATACACGAAGTGTCACATGGACTTGGCCGTAGAGTGCAATATGGGCGACGCAAAAGCCCAAGTCTATTTCATATTCGAGCACAAGTCCTACCCCGATTCAGGCGTATTGCTTCAAATGTTGGGCTATATGTACGTGACATGGGACGAACAGAAGAAAGAAAATAAACCGCTAACGCCTATAATACCCGTAGTCATATACCACGGCGCACAGGAGTGGAACATACCTATAAATTTCCAAGGTCAGTTTGCGAACTTAAAAGAAGCGGTAAAGCCTTACGTGCCTGATTTTAAGTGCGCCCTAATCGACTTGAGCCTGTTTTCGGACGAAGAGATAAGGCAAAAAGCAAAAGGCAACCCTTTCCTCGCCGCAAGCCTTGAGCTTATGAAATACGTACCCCGCCAAGATGTGTCCAGCATCATGGGCATAACTGATATAATATTGCTGCCCGAGAGGGACAAGCTGACTTTATTTTGGTACTTGGTTTACGCCTTGGACGTAGAAGAAGAGACCATACAGCAAATAGCAAAGAAGCTCGGAGGTGAAGAACTGATGCCATCACTGGCTGAGAGATTGATAAAGCGCGGCAAGATGGAAGGCAAGATGGAAGGTAAAATGGAGGGCAAGATAGAAGGCAAACAAACCACCTTAATAAAACAGCTTCACCGTAAATTTGGCTTAACACCTTGGGAAGAAGAAAAGATACGTTCGGTAAACGACGAAGCAAAACTCGACGCAGCTTTAGAAGCTATACTCGACGCCAAATCGAAGCCAGAAGTTTTAAAGGTACTTGAATACTAAAAGACGCTCAGCAGACTCCTTCCATGAATGTGAAGAAGAGACTTGAAGTGTAAGAGATAAGGTGTAGAAGGCAGGGAAGTTAAGATGCCATAAGAAAGGCAAAAAGCAAAAACCTAACGTTAATGAAAATTAACATCTGAGCCTTAAAGCGTTGGGTAGACACTTGCGACAAAAGGAGCATTTAGACCTTTTGTTTAAAGTGGGTTTTGTGTGGTAATATAAATCACAAATGGTGGAAACGCAGCAAAAACACAAAAAATAAAGACCTGACCCCAAGAGAGGTGGTAGTGAGTTGCCTGCGCGAAGGGTAGATGTTTCGATGAGCTTTTCTGCTTTTGAGAACCCTATAGTGGACGATGTTCTGCTTATAGGGAAGAAGGCGCCCATCGGGCAAGAAGCCATGCGCAGGCTGATAAGCGCTATAGCACCAGAGGAATACGAAATAGTGACGCTGGACCATCCGACCTTCGAGGCGGCATCGATAAAGAGAGCCTTGCTGAAGGCCATCCCAAGGGAAAAGCTGTTGCCCCTTCTCCTCGGCGAGGGCGAGAGGTTGGCTACAGAAACGGCCATCGTGCGCGTCAGAGTCAGCTTTGCCGCCAACATAAGTCGGGAGGTGGAGCTGTGATGATGAATCTCACGGTAGAGGACATTATGACGAGGGAGATAATCACCATCGCGCCATACGAGTCCATAAAGAAAGCATCTGAGATCATGGAAGAGTGTGGTATCGGATGTCTGCCCGTTATCGAGAAGGGAAAGCTCGTGGGCATAATCACCTCCAGGGATATCAGGGGGGTTCATTCCAATAGATTAGCGGCTGATGCAATGACGAAAACGGTGATAACGACACATCCGGGTTGTTCTCTCTGGGAAGCGAAAGAAGCCATGGAATTCAACGGCATAGAGAAGCTCGTAGTGATCGAAGATGACAAAGTCGTCGGCTTGGTGACGAAGAAACTCCTCTACGGCGAACTGGGCAAGCATACGGACCTCTTGACGGGTTTCGAGCGAGCGGAATGCCTGCAGCACAGAGCCGTTGAGATGCTCCAAGAAGGAAAAGAGATAGCCATCATTTTTATAGACTTGGATAATTTTGGGGCTATAAACAAAGAGTTCGGTCACGTGAAGGGTGACGAAGTCCTTAGGCAGGCCGCGCATATCTTTCGGGGTATCATAGACGAGGAGACGGATAAGATATACCGCTACGGAGGAGATGAATTTGTAGTGCTTTCCACCAAGAGCATATGGGAGGCCAAGGAATTAGCCAATATGATGCTCGCTGCCCTATCCTCCTGGGGGTGGTGGCCTGTTGGGGTCAAGGTTACTGCTTCTGCTGGTGTAGCTGGTGGGCGGCGCAAGGTCGTTCGCTTTAACGGCAACTTAAACCATATGATGGCTGACCTGATAAACATGGCGAGCCTCGCATCGACTAAAGCTAAGAAGGAAAAGGTGTCAGTGGTCGTAGCAGAGCACGCTATAGACGTAGTTCCTGCGGCAGGTGAATCTTCTTAACTGAATAAAAACGAAAAACCCATTGACAGGGCAAGTGTCTTTGTGATATGAAGGCGCAAATAAATTTATACATGCTATGGGGAAGCGATGAACCTCTGCGGATATGAGGCGGGTGCTGGTGCAGAGGGGAGCGAGTGGCGCGACCGACCCCGAAGGCATAAAGAGGAGAGATATGCCTGGGGTCGTTTTGTTTTCTTAAGAGATTACAAGCTCAGAGATTGTTCGTTTTAGGCGGCATCAGAACGTTTTTAAGGATATGTCACACTTAGGACAAGGGAGGCTTAAAGAAAGCAAAAAAGCAAAGATCTAAACCTGTGGGGTGAGGCAAGCGTGAGAAAGGGGGTTTTGGGGCTTTATTTTGTGCAGGCATTTTATTCATGTGCGAGTCCCCCCTTTTTGCTGCTATTAGCATAGGTGTCACAGGAGGGTGTAACCTTGCGGTTACCTCTTTAGACCTCATCGGCGGCGTTGGGACTAACTTAACTAACTTAAAAGACAGCTACGAGAGTGAAAGCGGCGTTACAATGATAAATATAACAGGTACCACCGGAAACGACGATGCGTGGAAGGTGCAGGTGAGAAAAAGTGGCACTTCGTGGCCAAGCGGGGTGACGCTTCAGCTGAAGCGGACAGGAGAAGGAACCGGGGCAGGTGCTATAAGCGGCAGAACTAATTATGTAACTATCGGAGCGCTTGAGGCCGATTTTTTCGAGGGAAGCGGAGACAAGACGGGCATTCCCGTTCAATACAAGGTTTCAGGGATATCCTTGGCCGTTCCTCCTGGCGCTTACAGCGCTACGGTAGTTTACACGGTGGTGGATTTATGACGTGGACTTGTGCTGAAAGACTTTTGGCGAAAGCAAGGGAAAGCCTGCTGCCAGGTGAAAGCACCTGGGCCTTCGCGCGCCTTCTGTCGTAAGACAGAGTTAGGGGGCCTTAAGAAAGGCAAAAAGTAAAGACCTGACCCCAAGGATGAGAGGGGGTGGGACTGTATTGCATCATAGCTTTTAATTAAATCAACCGTAGGAAAGGAGGTGAAAAAAAGATGAAAAAGGCGATAATAGCAGCTTTAATGTTGGGCCTTTGCTTCGGTCTTGCAACTGCGGCTATGGCGGATGTGGCGGCTGACGATACGGTCACGGTTACAGTAAACGCTATCGAAGCATTGGACGTCCCTAACGAGACAGCTATAACCTTGCAATATCTCAACGATGTTAACCCTGGCAAATACGCTACAAGCACAACAACTCATACTGGTGGCCTAACATATACCCACAATTCATCTACGGCCAAGAAGATCACGGCAACGGCGGCAGCGGATACCAGCAACGGGACAAACGACATCACCCTTAAAGTGAAAATCGGAACGGAAACAGCGGGGGCGGTAGTTAGTGGAGGCACCGCCGAAATTACTGCGTCAGTGTAAAACCTCAGGGTGAGATTTTTACTTTTTGTGTTTTTAGCCCCTTTGGTTTCTTGCAACTTCCTAAAACTTCAAGAGCGAATGGTGTTAAAAGAAGTTTTCAAACGGCCTCGGGTCAGCACCGGAGAAAATATATTTAGGCACAAGATCGCGGTGCGATAAACAGCCTTTGGCAATACACAAGCCTTTACGTCGTCTTGCCCTAAATTATGGTATGCTTGTACGTGATAAATACACGGCACCTCTAAATCAGCCTTAACGTACAACCTAAACTTTAGATTGACATGTTTAGGGGTCAGTGGAGGTAGTGGAGGTAGTGGAGGATAAAGGAGCGGGCTTGCCAGAGGCATCGCTGGGTGGGAATGGTCTCAAGGTTGTCAAAAACACAAAAAGTAAAGGCCCCGTAATTTTTGGGAATGTTGAGTTGGAGATAAAGCCCTCGTTCTTGATTCGTCGGTCGATAGAGGCTGCGCCACCATTGTATTTTCCTGCCCGATTCCACGCTAATATAGCTGGAAGATATCGACCGCCATGGGCATTAAGTGATAAAAGATACAACTGGGTAGCGAGTCAATGTCGGTGCGCAATGTTTATCCTGTTTTCGGGGCCGGCTTCGAGATAGGTGACGACAAAAAAGCCCGTAAATATGGGAAACAAGAAAAAAGGTTTTGCGCTGCCTCTTGTCTTGGCTATAATGCTTGCCCTTTCTGCTTTGGCGGTGGTGATGATGGAGCTGGCCACAAATCGCTTTTCCATTTATTCCATAGCTTCAGAGCGGGAACGACTTTACAACGCCGCCCAGTCAGGCAGCGAATGGGGTAAAGCCCGACTTTGGGAGAGCCGAAATTCCCTCAATAGCGAGCAAAAATCCTATACCGGGGAGCTCGGCAGCTTGGCGGTCACCAAGACTTCAGGGGAGGAATTGGCCTTCAACTTGAGCGTTCCGATTTCATCCCCCGATATAACAGTCGAGGTAACTATCCTTGACTGCAACTATAACCCCGATTCTGCAGTTTATTCCGGGAATCTGCCACCGGTCAGAGTCTTTTCGGGAGATATTTCAACGTCGTCCAGCACGCCGGATGGCACCTCTGCTGCAATCTCACCTGACGAGTTGACGTTCTTGAGCAGTTCTCTAAAAGGAGAGCACGCCTTCGTCATCCGATCCAAAGCCATAGGCAAAGACGAGAAAGAGCTTGTGGTAGAAAGCATGGTGGCGATAAGGTACGGTGAACCTATGGAAATGCATGTGCTCTACTGGCAGATCAAAAATTGACATGGTGAGTCGACGGTATGGAACAGAATCGTGAACATCAACACTTGGGGGAGTTGCCGATCAAGGCGGAGGCTGTTGCCAAAAGAGAACTGAAGGAGGCGCTTGAAGAGCAACGGGTCTCAGGCCTGCATCTGGGGGAGATCCCCCTCGAGGAGAAGCACATTACTGAGATGGAGCTCGCCCAGGCGCTCTCTGCGCAGCTGGGACTTCCCCTCGTTTCTCTCTCTCGCCTTCGTCCGACTTCTGAGGCATTGAACCTTCTGCCCGAGGCTGCGGCAAAGAGGCTTGAGGTGGTCCCTTTAAGCGTCATGGATAACCGCATAATTGTGGCTACAGCGAAGCCGCTTGATATCCTCGCCTTGGACGAGGTTAGGATGCTGGCGGGCATGGAGGCGGAGGTGAATATAGCCACGGCCTCGGATATCCGCAGGGCGCTCGAATCCGTCTACTCTGTTAAGGGGAGAATAGAGGAGGCCATGATGGAGGTCGCGCAAACGCAGGTTCGGGACTCCGAAAGGGAAGAAGAGGTGAGCGCAACCGATGCGCCTGTCATAAGGCTAGTCAACAACATCATAGAGCAGGCGGTGCGAGAGGAGGCTTCGGACATACACATAGAGCCCTTCGAGCAATCCACGAAAGTGCGCTTCCGCGTGGATGGTGCATTATTCGACAGTGTGGATTTCTCTAAAAATTTGCACCCCGCCGTCGTCTCGCGCATCAAGATCATGGCCAATATGGACATCGCCGAGAAGCGACGCCCTCAAGACGGGCGCATCCTCATAAAGACCGATGAGCGCAGAGTGGACTTGCGGGTTTCTACCCTTCCCACGATAAATGGGGAAAAGGCGGCAATTCGCGTCCTCGACCCAGCTGCCGCCAAAGTGGGACTCGAGCTCCTCGGTCTGGAGGATGATGAAAAAAGGCTCATCGACGACATCGTAGCAGTTCCTTATGGCTTGACATTAGTCACCGGTCCCACGGGAAGCGGCAAGTCTACAACCCTTTATTCCATCCTCGAGATCGTAAGCAAGCCAGACGTCAACGTAGTGACGGTAGAGGACCCCGTGGAATACACGATCTCCGGCGTCAATCAGGTTCAGATAAACGAGAAGGCGGGTGTGACCTTCGGCGATACGCTGCGAGCGATTTTAAGACAGGATCCCGACAAGATCATGGTAGGGGAGATCCGCGATGCTGAGACGGCCTCCTTAGCCATACGCGCTGCCCTCACCGGGCACTTGGTCCTTTCTACGCTCCATACGAATGATGCGCTGAGCTCTCTGATCCGCCTCGTGGATATGGGGATACAGCCCTTCCTTGTGGCCTCTTCTGTTGTGGCGGTAATCGCTCAGCGCTTGGTGAGGAAGCTCTGCGAGGCGTGCAAGGAGCCTTATAACCTATCACCAGAGCTGAGCAAAGGCCTGGGCTTGCCCGATGGGCCTGTCGTTTACCGACCTGTAGGGTGTGATTTCTGCCGTGGCACGGGGTATAAAGGGCGCACGGGCATTTTTGAGATCATGGTGATGAACGACGAACTGCGCAGTCTCTTTTTGGCGGCTGCCCCTTTAAATGAGCTCAGGGATGCTGCCGAGCGCGAAGGCATGCGCTCACTGAAGGATGCTGCTGTGCGCAAAGTTGTAAAAGGCGTAACGAGCCTGGAAGAAGCTCTTGAGGTTGCTATGCAGTGATGGATGAGATTATGAGGCTCAGACTTCATCTTAGCGATTTGCTGAGTATAGCATTGAGCCTCTCTGCCAGCGATCTACACCTGGCGGTGGGCGTGCCGCCTGCCTTTCGTATAGACGGTGACCTAAAATTCGCCGAAGAAGTCGAGTCGCTTGCCGACGCAGACGTGAGGGCTTTGGTCAGAGAACTGTTGACGGAAGAACAACTTGCGAGGTTGGAAAATGAGTGGGAGCTCGACTTCAGCCTTTCCTTCACGGCCGAAAGCGGAAAGAGAGCGCGCTTTCGGGGCAATTGTTTCATCGAAAGAGGGCACCTTTCTATAGCCCTCAGGATGATACCGTTTCAAGCGTGTTCCATAGATCAGCTCCTCCTGCCTCGGCTCCTCAAAGACGTTGCCAAAAGGGAGCGAGGGCTCTTCCTCGTCACCGGTCCCACGGGAAGCGGCAAGTCCACGACGCTGGCGGCAATTGTAAAGGAAATAAACGATACGAGACGATGCCATGTCATCACTATAGAAGACCCCATTGAATACCTCTTTCAAAACACCCAGTCTATCATATCCCAGAGGGAGGTCGGAGCCGACACGAAGAGCTTCGCCAGCGCCCTCAAAAGGGTCCTCCGCCAGGATCCGGATGTCATCATGGTAGGGGAGATGAGGGACCTCGAGACGATATCGACGACCATCACCGCTGCTGAAACCGGGCACTTGGTCTTATCGACGCTGCACACGCCTGACGCAGCTCAGACGATAGACCGCATCGTAGATGTCTTCCCTGCACATCAGCAGCAACAGGTACGCGTCCAGGTGAGCAACATCCTCATAGGCATATGCTCCCAGCAGCTCCTGCCGGTAGCTGGCGGAGGAAGAATTGTGGCCACAGAGCTGCTTTTGGCCACGCCTGCAGTGAGAAACTGCATCAGAGAGGCCAAGGTGGGACAAACGAAGACGCTTATGCAGACGGGGAGATCCTCGGGCATGCACACAATGGACCAGGATCTGGCGAGGCTGGTAAGAGACGGTGTGATATCCTACGACGCGGCCAGGGTTTATGCCCATGACACTAAAGACCTGGAACGTCTTGTGTTCGAGATCGCTGCAAGCTGGCCGGAGGGGCGAGGATAGAAAAGATGCTGTTTTATTACCGTGCAAAGAACATGGAAGGCGGCGCAGTCGAAGGGAAACTCCAGGCCCAGACAATAGAACATGTGGTCCAGCAGCTGCACCAGCAGAAGCTGATCCCGGTACACATCCGCGAGGATAAGGCGAAGGAGAGAAAATCATCGTTATGGGAACACCTGAAGCTCCTTTCCACCGTAAGCCTGCGGGACAAGGCAGTCTTTTTCCGCCAGCTCTCCACGATGACCAAAGCCGGCGTGCCCTTGGGGAGTGCCCTGGAAGTGCTCTCTCAACAGACCGCAAACGCCCCCTTGGGGAGCACTCTGGTCGAGGTGAAAGGGCTCATCGACGGGGGGCATCCGTTCCATGAGACCCTCAGCATGGGAAAAATCTTCTCCCCCCTAATGGTGGCCATGGTAAAGGCGGGAGAAGAAGGGGGCGTACTGGACGAGAGCTTGGGAAGGCTCGCTTCGTTCTTAGAATGGCAGGACGCGCTGCACAAGAAGATTGTTTCGTCCCTCACGTATCCGGCTTTTGTGCTGTGCTTTGCCCTCTTTGTGGCTTACTTTACGATTGCGTTCATAGTGCCCCGTTTCGCCGTTATCCTCGGGGGATTGGGTGTGCCGCTTCCTGTAATTACGAGAGTTTTGTTTTCGGTGTCGCTTTGGCTGCAGGAGCACTGGTATGTGCCGGCCTTCGCCGTTTTGGGCGCAGGTGCAGCGCTCTATTTCGTGAGCAAGAGCGCCTCTGCGCGCCCTGTCCTCGACAAAATAAAGCTCAGACTCCCAATCGTAGGCGACATCCTCCACAAGATAGCTCTCACCAGGAGCCTGCGCACGCTCTCTTCCCTCGTCGAGGCGGGGGTGCCGATCCTTCAGGCTTTAGATATGACGGCTGGGGTAACGGGAAACGCCCTCTTTTCGAGCGCCTTCAAAGCCTTGAGCGAGGCGGCGCGCCGCGGAGGATCTTTGGGGGAAGAGGCTTCTCGGGTTAAAGCGTTCCCGATCATGGCATCGCACATGATCTCCGTAGGAGAGCAGACGGGTCGCTTGGAGGAGATGCTCGGAAAAGCGGCAGACTTAGTGGAGGTTGAGCTCGACGAGAAAGTGAAACGCCTGACCTTCGTCTTGGAACCGATCCTTTTAATATTCGTAGGCGGCGCGGTGGGCATCATAGTGCTTTCCATATACCTGCCCATCGTGACGACGATACGGGCCATGATGTAGCACCTGCCGCGAAGGAGGTGATGATAAAGCAGCAGCGAAGACTTAAAGGCGTATGGATTTGAGAACTATGAATCTTCAAATGAGGGGGATGAAGGTGAAAGGGACTAGTGTTGTGAGGAAGGGTTTTACGTTGGTAGAACTGCTCATCGTCATGGTCATCATCGGGATATTGGCCAGCACTTTGATGCTCACGATGGGCGGGGGCAGAGGCAAGGCCGAGGCCACAAAGATAGTGAGCGACCTTAGGAATTTGAAAGCCGCTGCCCTCATGTATTACGCCGATAACGACAAGTGGCCGGGTGGTGGGACAGACACTTGGCAGTGGGTAACTGTAAGTTTAGACAAGTACTTAGATAGAGAATATGCCGATGGCGTTTCAGTGGATCTCTACGTAGTTAAGGATGGCAGTGCGGTTTTTGTGGGTTATGGGAAGATAGAGGACGACGCCATCAAAAACTCCCTTAAGGGGATCGCAAAAGATGTGGCTCTCTATGGCACCGATAGTGTTTCAGCTCCTGCACCTAACGATATTACGACACCAAGCTACTACAATGGTCAAAATTACGTCTGGATGATCGTGACGAAATAAAAATGCTGTGTTCGAGGCGGGCCTTTTCGCTCATCGAAATGATAGTAGCCATGTTTTTGATCGTTGTCGCCTTGCTGCCCCTCATGTCAGTGGCAATTTCGTCCATGCAGCTATCTTCTTTTGTGGGCGGATACGGCACGGCTGCGCGCCTGGCTTTAAGCAAGCTCGAAGAGCTCGAGGCCGAAGACCTTTCGACCTTGGGCTCCGGTTCGGAAATAGTCGGCGGTTATAGCCTGAGCTGGGTCGCCTCAAACGACGTTTCCGAGGCCAGGGCAGTGCGCGTAACGGTGACCTGGCGTTCGATAATGGGGCCTCGCTCCGCGGAGGCGGAGAGACTGATGAGCCCTTATGCCGACGCCTCGGCGCCGTAAGAGTTATTATTATATTTATTGGTAGATGAAAAAAGGGCGCGCTTTCACACTGACCGAGCTTTTGATCGTGGCGGTGATAGTTGCAATCGTAGGCGGAGCTGGCGTTTCACTGCTTTACGTCTTCCTCCAGCATGAAGAGCTGGTGAAAGATACGACGGTGGCGCATCAGAGAGGGGAGACGGTTATGGCCGTCTTGGAGAGGCCCCTCCTCCATGCGGGCCTCGGCGTACCCGACGACAAAGCAGGTTTTCAAAGTGCCTTTAAGATTGGTGGTTACAGCCTTTATCCCGAGGTTGCCTCCTGGGACGGTCCGGTGAGTGTCAAGAACATTAGTTTGATCGAGCGTCTGAGGGTGGTGTATGTCGTATCGACTTATTGTGCGGCCGAGGAGTCTTGCGACGTGACAAGCGGCGATCCCGTGGAAGTTTCTTTCGAAGGAGAGCTTCCTTCGGGTCAAATCTTAGCTGGTGGAGGCAACATAAGAAATTTAAAGTCCTGGGTTGCCTTTCCCGCCTCCAAACTGCCGTTCTTCGTGGAAGGGATAGTCGTCCATTCGAATAAGATTAAGTTCAGGGCCTCAAGGCATGTCTTCATCGCCCAATACGATAGGCTTTGTTTGGTGCGGGCGATCGAGGTCTACGCCTACTCAGGCTTTTTCTATGTGGAGGATGTGACGGCCGGAAGCGGACGTCAGCCCGTAGTCGAAGGGATCGCGAGCGCCAAGTTCGAATACGATAACGATAAGGGGACGCTCGCCGTTACGCTTCTCTGCAGGGGAGCCAAGCGCTATGACCGCGAGGTTACGACAGAAAACCCTCCGCTGTGGGAGGGGGAAATTTCTGATGAAGACAGGCATTATCGGTTAATCGCTATGAGAAAAATCTGGCGTGTGAGGAATTAAAAATAAGTGTGTGTGGTGAAGGGTTTTGAAGTTTTTAAAAAGACACAAGGTATTTGCCGGTATGAGTATAGAACCCGGTGGTCTGCGTTACGTGGAAATTTCGGGCGCCTTGGGGGATTTGAGCTGTCGCTGCGCCTTAGTACCGGTTTTGCCGGCTCCGGTTTACCAAGACGCACTGGTAGACGCAACCGGCCTTTTGCCGGCTCTCACGACCTTAAAAGAAGAGGTCGGAATTTCTCCCGTGCCCGTCTCCTTGGGCCTGCCTCCGCGCGACGTGCTGTTGCGCGTCGTGGAACTTCCCCCCATGGAGCTCGAGGAGGCGCGCGCGGCTATAGGTTTTGAGTTCGAGAGGCACTTCCCATTCCCCGCATCAGAAGCCACTTACGACCTGGCACCTGTTGAGTTTCCGGGGAGCGAAGGAAGGTTTCTGCTACTCGTAGCGGCCTCAAGGAGGAAGAGCGTAGAAGTGCTCGTGGATGTCGCCTCTAAGGGCGGGTTGAACCTGTCGGCTCTGGAGCCAGCCAACCTCGCCACCTTCAGGGCAGTCTGCGGCCCTGAAGGTGGCAAAGGCGGCTTTATGGTGCTCATTTTGGGTGAGGAGACGTCGCAGCTCGTAGTGGCTTATAAGGATAACGGAATTCTCTTCCGCACGCTCCTTTTTGGCTTGAAGAGCTCTCCCGTCGAGGAACTTGCCTCCGACCTGACTCGAGAGATAACATCTACTGCAACATACATCGGAGGGACCTTCAGAGGGCTAAAGGTAGAGGTGTTAATTATAAATGGCGGTGGAGAGGATGTGGCCAGCGCCATTCAGGACAAGGTGAGCCTGCCCGTAGCGCTAACGACGGGTGTATGGGATGTTTGGGACATTAAGCCACCCAAGAGCCTCACTGAAGACGGATGGGAGGCAGCCATCGGGCTTGCCGTGAGGGGTCTGTTGTGAAAGTGAAACTGGACTTGAGGCCGCGCGAGGCGATAATAGCTGCGCAAAAGAAGATAGACTTAGTGCGCCTCACAGCCCTTACCTTAATATGCCTTTTCCCGCTTATGGCTTGTACTTCTTTGGTTTACGGCTTTTTGTTGTCACAGGAGCTTGCATCTCGGGTAAAAAGCTTAAACTTATCAGTTGACATGCTAAAAAAGCGGCACGCTAATATCAGCGAGAATTTGGCTGCCTTAAAGGACGATGTGGAACTATACAGGAAGGCCATAGCCTTTATAAAGGCTGAGCCTCCTGTTTTGGAATGCTTGTCGGCCGTTGAGGAAGCGCTTTCGGATGAGACGTGGCTTTCAAAACTTGAAATAAGGGCAGGCAGGGCAACATTTCAAGGTTATGCTCCTACCGAGGGGGAAGTTGTGGAATTCGCGAGGAGGCTTTTGGCCTCTCCCGTGGTTTTAAACGTGGACCTTCCGGTCACACGAAAAATCGTAAAAGACCGCGAAGGTATAGTCGAATTCAACTTGAACTGCTCACTTAAAGGCTTTAGCGAACTTTACAATAGCACTGAAGATGGGCTTCTTAAAGAATAGGCAAGCCACTGTAATTTTGGCTTCTTTGCTCATATTTGCCTTCCTTGTCTTAGGAGAGCTCCACTTTGCAAATGAGGTGACGACCTTACGGAAAGAGATTGCGCGCCTCGAAGAGGAAAGGACCCTTTATGAGTTGCAAATCGAACGCGCTGCGTCTGAGGCAAGGGCGTACGAAGATGCCAGGCTTAAGCTTTTGAAGTATCCCATGAGGATACTCGAGGACGAAGTCTCGTTTTATTCGGGCGTAGAAAGCGCACTGACGCGAAACGAGATTAGCGTCGCGGACGTCCATCCCGTCGAGGGTGAAAAAGGAGTTGTGGCGGCCCAGGTGAATTTCACCGGTAGCTACGTCTCGGTCCTCAAGGCTATAACTGACTGGAGACAGATGGATGGGGTAGCCCGCTTAAAATTCTTGGTTTTTTTGCCTGGAGATGGTAGCACAGTCCGCGGGACGGCCGTTTTAGAATCCATCCTGAAAAGGTAAGTCATGGCTACTCAAAACAGCTGGGGTAGCGCCGTTAAGGGATTGTGGGGCAACCTACTTAAAGGAAGCGGTATTTTTATAACGTTACGTTGGGCATTTTTAATCCTTCTTGCGCTTGGGTTTTTGTGGTCTTTGTCGCTTTTTGTGAACATGGTAAACTTTTCAAAAGACAGTTTTGCAATCGATGCAGCAGAAAAAATGCAGCGGTCGCTCCCTGAACTCTCGGCGTTGGCGGAGGAAGCAAAGGTCGTTTATTCGGCTCGCAGCGGTGAGGTCTTTTCGGTAGGCGCGTCTGCCAGGCGTTACCTCTTTGCGCCGCTTCCCGAAAAAGTTTCAACGGCTTCCTATGCGAGCGCGGACGAGGGCACTTTTCTCTATACAGAGCCCATGCCTCCTATAACCGTCAAAGGCGTTATGCTCATGGGCAAAAAAACCCTCGCCGTAATCTCCATCGGGAGCGAGGAGGGGATTTTGGCCGAGGCAGGTTATACCTTTGGAAACGGTAAAGGAAGAATAGAGAGCATTTCTTCCGATAAGGTGGTGGTTTCATGGGTGGGCGAAAAAAAGGAAATATTCTTAATGCCTTAAAACCCTCTGTCTTGGCAGCTTTTTTGTCCATCTTTGCCGCAACAGGCGCGGCCTTTTCCGAGGAGGCCAAGGTCGAGGGCATCGTGGTGCAACAGGTCGGATCGTCGCTTGTCATCGTAGAGGTTAGGGGATTTTACCTGCCTGCGCCTCAAGTTACATCTCAAAGCCCTTCAGAGCTTCAGTTTTTGTGGCCCGAAACCACTTTACCAAGCACACAGTGGGGAAAGCCTTATCCATTTCCTCTGGTCAAAGGCGTAGAGCTTGCCCAGGCGGATGACGGTGTGGCCATGAAGGTCTTTACAGGAGAAGAGCTCGCTGTCAAGGAGGTGATGGGCAAGGCCCCGGCCAACAGGTACTTCATTCACCTGGAGGCTGTCTCTCATGCCCCATTACTCAAGAAAGCCTTAAGGGAGGCTCCTGGACCCATAAAGGCGTGGGACCCCATGGCCATCACGACACCCGTAACTATAGAGTGGCGCGATATGGACCTCAGGGATGCCATACGTATGCTCGGTAAGATCACGGGGATGAATATCGTCGCTGACCAAAGCGTGCCGGCCACCACATTGACGATGAGCCTGAAAGACGTGCCGCTGAACGAAGCGTTGGGCTACATCATGCGCATGCACGACCTCAGCTACGCCGTAATGGGTAAAACTGTCGTATTCGGGACCAAGCAGGGACTCGGCAAGGTGCTGGGCAAAGTGTCAAGGCGGTCTTACAATGTGGCTTATGCGGACCCCAAGCAGGTAAGCGAGCTCATAAAGGGGATGACCGGGATAACCGAGGTCGCGGTGGACGAGAGATTGCGGACGATTTATGTCGCCGGAAGCGAGGATCAGCTCTATGAGGTGAATAAGATTTTAGACAGGATAGATCATCCGGGGAGGCAAATTATGCTCCAGTCACGAATCATAGAGGTGCGCGACACGAATAAAGAGGAACTCGAATCGCTCGTTGAGGCTGTCTACAGCCATTGGTGGCTATCTTACGGCGCGAGCGGTGGAATGTTGGGTTATTCGAGTGCAAGCGATGCCGCGCGCTATGGGCCCAAAAACGACAGGACGACATCGCCTCAAGGCATAGACCTCAAGGACATAGCCGAAGGGGGTTTAAGGGTCTTAGATGCAGGGCTTCGCATTTTGGTTGAAAAGAACGCCGCCGATATCTTGGCTTCCCCCTCAATCGTAACCATTGACGGCCAAAAAGCCAGCATCCGCCTAACGACAAATTACAAGTATATATCGGAACGTGACGACGCTGGGAACCCGGTTTACAGCGAAGAGCAGGTGGGGCCCACGCTCGAAATCACGCCCACAATAGGGCGGGACGGCGTAGTGACTATAAACGTGAATATTACAACTGGTGAGATCGTTGAGTGGCGTGCGGGTGGCAGGGGAGAGGAAGTGCCGATAACGAGCTTGAGGGAGGTCAAAACTATGGTGCGTGTTAGAAATGGCGAACTCTTCGTAATCGGCGGGCTCTTTAATGAACGAAATACGGTGACTACGACCAGGGTCCCCGTCTTGTCGGATATCCCCCTCTTGGGCGAACTCTTTAAGAGTAAAAGAAAAGACAAGGAAAGGTCAGAAGTGGTAGCCGTGGTGGTGCCCTATATATTAGAGGTGCCCACATCGAGCGTGGAGATGAGCACGCTCAATTTGCGATAACCCCCCTGCCTTGGCAGGAGACTGCGATTGTTGTATCCTATGAGGCGTCAGTTGGACTCAGAGTCGGGTTGAAAGAGCAGGTGGTAGCTGGATGGCGGATATCGTAGAGGCCGTCGATTTTCACCAGGGAATGAAGGTGCGATGGCAGGGTGAAGTGTGGGAGATAGTGGATTGTCAGCATCACAAGATGGGGCGCGGCGGAGCCATAGTTAGGACCAAGCTGCGCAACATGAACAACGGCTCTATCGTTGACAATTCCTTTCGTCCCACCGAGAGATTTGAGCGCGTAATCCTCGACGAAAGGCCTGCGCAATTCATGTATCGGGATGGCGACAATTACGTCTTCATGGAGCTGGAGAGCTACGATCAGGTATATGTGCCCGAAAAGATCTTGGGCGAAGGCGCTGGATACCTCCATGACAACCTCGAGGTGACGCTCCAGCTGCTCGACGGCAGGGTGGTGAGCGTTGAGCTTCCGAAATCCGTGGAGCTGAAGGTAGTCGACACCCCGCCGGGTTTCAAGGGCGACACCGTGAGCGGCGGAGGGAAGCCCGCTACGCTTGAGACCGGCCTCGTGATAACCGTCCCCATGTTCGTCGAGGTGGGAGATGCGGTCGTCGTGGACACGCGCACCGGAAACTACATCGAGCGCGCCAAATGAGGATCTGTTTTGGGGAAGGAGGCAAAAGGGTGAATTCACGAGAGGCCATAGCTTACCTAAAAGGCTTGCTCGAAGGTGCCCCTCTAACCGATGAAGGGGAGAAGAGGCTGTTCGATGCGATATTTTGCGCCATCGATTCGCTCTCTCTCGAACTGCAGGAGCTCAAGCAGAGGGTGGATGAGGGTGAGAAGGTCTATGGCGACGTCCTCGATAGCTGCCTGAGGTTGGAAGACGAGATGAGCGATCTTCACGATGAGGTGGACCTCCTCAAAGGGGGAGAGGAGGCCGAAGGGGTAGAGGAAGATTACGAGGAATTCTATGCTTCTCTTACCTGCCCCGCGTGTGGGCATAGTTTTTATTACCAGCCCGACGAATACGAGGAGGGGGAACAGCTGCAGTGCCCCAGTTGTGGGGGATTTTTTGACCTTCCTCGATCTTGAAAAAGACGTGAGGGGGTGGATCAGATGGAGGAGGAAAGAAGACGAGAAGAGGAAGTGGCTTCCGAAGGGGTTTCCGAAGGGGGAGAAGCTGAAGAATTAAAGAAAGAGGAGAAAATGGCGTCGGAAGAGGCCGCAGAGGCCAGACCGTTGGTGCCTGTGGAGGAGCCACGAGGAGAGGTCAAGATCGACGAGTCCGTCATCGGTCAGATAGCGATGCAGGCCCTCCGCACAATTAAGGGAGTGCAGCCCTCCGCGGGCAGCATGATGTCTAAGATGGGCTTCGGCCGCAAGATGTACGGGGGCGTCCGCGTATCTCTCGAGGACGAGGAGAATCCGCAGGTAACTGTAGATACCTACATCTCGGTAAGATATGGCCTTCGCATACCGGACGTGGCATGGGACCTTCAAGAGACGATCAAGAATCAGCTCGAACAATATACCGGATACACAGTGAAGGCCGTCAACGTCTACGTGCAGGGCATACACTTCGAAGACGGCCGACCGCTGGAAGAGGCGCCCAAAGAGCCAGCAAAAGAGAGCGAGAGCGCTGAGCGACAGGATGCAGAGGCCTTCAAAGAGGAAGGGTGAGCTTCTGGTGACGGTGGAAGTGCTTTGATCTGTGGGCAGCCTCTGCTGCGTAGGGGGGAGGGCTGTGCACTATTTATGGAAGGCGAATAACCTGGGGTCTATATGGGTTCAAAAGGATGCGCTGCTGCAGTTCCTGCGCTGTCGCTTGCCCTTTGGTTACGAATGCGAAGACGTATCCTTTGTAGCCGAGGAGGGTAGGCTATACCTGTTTTTGGTGCGCCCCGATTCCGATCTCCGTCAGGTCGAGGCGCTGGTCGCAGACCTGGAGAGAGACTTGAAGAAGATCGGCTTTTCGTCGGTCCGCGTGGGGTGGGCTTTAAAAGAGGAAGCTCCCTCCATGCCCGAGCCCGGTCGCCTTTACATGCACCCTCTCTTCTGGGCCGTTCTCGCTTCCGCCATCGTCGCCTTTGTCCAGTTGGGCTTCTGGCGCTCTCTGGTAGTCTGCATTGCGGGATTGGCCGGATACGGGGTGGCGCACTTTACGATTGTGAGAGGTAAAGTGACTCCTTCCAACCCCTTAAGATGTCGCAGGAGGTGAAAAGGGTGTCGCTTTCGCGCGGCCGACACAGAGCCCGCGAGATCGCCCTGCAGCTTTTATATTCCTTGGATTTGCGTCCCGACCAGAAAGTAGAAGAGGCGCTTGAGCTGTTTCCCTTCGAAGAGGGAGAGGAGGGGAATATCGTCCAATACGCCTCTTCCCTGGTGCGGGGAGTGTGGGCCGTGCGCGCCGAGATAGACAACGAAATACGCCGTCATGTAGTGGGATGGAGGCCCGAGCGGATGGTGGCCGTCGATTTGGCCGCCGTGCGGCTGGCTTTGTATGAGGGCGTGATCGCTAGGCTGGTCCCGCTGCCTGTGGCTATATCCGAGGCTGTGGATCTGGCTAAGAAATACGGCACGGAGCATTCGGGCCGTTTCGTGAACGGTGTCTTGGGGCGAATTGTCCGTGCCTTGGAATTGGAGGAAAGCGTTGGTGCAGGAGAAGGTCAAGATCCTCGGCGTGGATGAAATTACGGAGTATATAAGGTTCCTCTTGGAGAGCGACCGCCTTCTGTCGTCAGTGGTCGTCCGAGGGGAGATATCGGGCTTCAAAAGGCACACAAGCGGCCACGTCTATTTCGTCCTCGCAGGGGAAGAAAGCCGGATCAACTGCGTCCTCTTCCGCGGAGACGCCTCTCGCATCCCCTCTTGGCCCAGAGACGGAGACGAAGTGCTGGTCGAGGGAAGGGTGAGCGTATACGGCCAGAGGGGAACATACCAGCTCTACGTGAGGGACATACGCCCCTTGGGCAAGGGTGCTCAGGCCAGAGCGAAGGAAGAGCTTAAGAAGCGCCTCCAGGAAGAAGGGCTCTTCGAGCAGAGGTTCAAGCGCCCGCTGCCTGCTTATCCGATGAAAGCGGCCGTCGTGACCTCGTCGTCGGGCGCTGCCGTCCAAGACGTGATAAAAGTGGCCAGCCACCGCTTTCCGCAGTGCGAGATCGTGGTTGTGCCGTGTTTGGTCCAGGGCCTGGAGTCGCCCGAGGAGATCGTGAGGGGCTTGCGCATCGCAGGAGGCATAGAGGGCGTGGAGGTAGTGCTCTTGGTAAGAGGCGGCGGGAGCAGAGATGACCTGAACCCCTTCGATGACGAGCGGGTGGTGAGGGCCGTCAGGAGCGTTCCGGTGCCCATCATCACCGGGCTTGGACACCAGATAGACCTCACCCTTTCGGACCTCGCCGCTGATGTCCACGCCCCGACTCCTTCGGCCGCCGCAGAGATGGCTTTCCCGGATCGGATGGAGTTGTTGCTGCGCCTCGAAGCCATGGAAAGGAACGCCTCCTTTTACCTCGGAAAGAGGATCGAGCGCCTTGAGAGCGAGCTCGCGAGGTTGAAAGAAAACCTTGTATCGGTTTGTCTGAGGAGCCACGTGGAAAGGATCGAGCGCTCGGTGCAAGACGCCCTCTCCGGGCTGAATTACGCCGTCGAAGCGCTTCTCTCAGAAGCCGAAGGCAGGCTGGCCGAAAGCGCCGCCTCTTTAAATGCGCTGTCTCCGCTCAAGGCCTTCGGCAGAGGGTGGGTGACTTGCCTGGACGCCGACGGGCGCGTCGTGACGCAGGCCTCCGATTTGAAAGTCGGCGATGAGGTGAAGGTGCAGTTTTCCGACGGCGACGCGGTGGCGGATGTGCGCGAGATCGTACTCCTCCCGCACTGGTTGAGGGAGGTGAAGGCGTGCTCCCCGAGCCTATCGAGTGGAGAGGAGAAGCCTTAGAGCTGCTGGACCAGAGGAAACTGCCCTGGGAGATATCGTATTATCGCTGCGAAGATGCCGAAGGCGTGGCGAAAGCGATAGAAAGTATGGTCGTGCGCGGAGCTCCAGCCATAGGGATAGCCGCAGCCTATGGAGTCGTTCTGGCGGCAACGAAGGGAAAAGAAGCGGCTTTTGGCGCGATAGAGCGTCTCTCCCGGACGCGCCCCACGGCGGTGAACCTCTTTTGGGCCATGGAGAGGATGAAAGAGGTCGTAATGTCTTCGAGCGACGGTGAACTGCCCTCGAAGAGCGAAGCGCTCGCCGTTTCCATACACAGGGAAGACGTGGCGACGAACCGAGCCATAGGGAAGCATGGGGAGGCTCTTTTGCCTGCCGAGGCTTCTGTTTTGACGCACTGCAACGCTGGCGCTTTGGCCACGGGCGGATACGGCACGGCTTTAGGGGTGGTCCGTGCTGCCAAGGAAGCGGGCAAGAGCGTAAAGGTCTTCGTGGATGAGACGAGGCCGCTGCTTCAGGGGGCGCGGTTAACGGCGTGGGAGCTCAAAGAGGACGGCTTTGACGTTACCGTAGTGTGCGACGGCGCCGCGGCCTTCGTCATGAAGAAGAAGGCTATTGATGCCGTTATAGTTGGGGCCGATCGCATAGCGGCCAACGGCGATGTGGCGAACAAGATCGGCACGTTGAGCCTTGCCATAGCGAGCTCGCGCTTTGGCACACCCTTTTACGTGGCCGCGCCAAGGAGCAGCATAGACGTACACGTTCCTTCAGGCGAGGCGATCCCGATAGAGGAGAGGGACCCCGAAGAGGTGCGCTCTTTCGGTGGTAAGGCTGTCGTCCCGCGAAATGTCTCGGCTTGGAATCCCGCTTTTGATGTGACGCCGTCGGAGCTCGTCTCCGCCATAATAACGGAAGTCGGAGTTTTGCGCCCTCCCTACGGCGAAAGCATCGAGCGGGCCATGAAAGCCACTTAGGAGGTTCTTAGCCATGGAGGAGTTTCATATAGCAAATCCGGCCCTGGCGGATCAGGGCGAGGAGAAGATCGCGTGGGCTTGGCGATTCATGCCGGTACTGAAGTCGCTTCAGGGGCGCCTGAAGGGCGGTTTGCCCTTAAAGGGCGTTCGCCTGGCGGCATGCCTTCATTTGGAGGCCAAGACGGCGTGCTTGCTTTGTGCGCTCAAGCGGCTCGGAGCCGAAGTCTTTGCGGCCGGCAGCAATCCGCTCTCCACGCAGGATGACGTCTGCGCGGCTTTAGTGGCCAGGGGCGTTCGCGTCTTCAGCTGGCACGGCATGACGACGGAGGAGTATTTTGCCAACATCTATTCGGCTTTGGCGTGGGATCCGCACGTCATCATAGACGACGGCGGAGACATGATCGTCATGGTGCACGAAAAGCGGCCCGACATCCTGCCTCAGATAAAGGGAGGGTGCGAGGAGACGACGACGGGCGTGAGGCGCCTTAAGGCCATGGCCAGGGAGAAGGTCCTGCAGATACCGGTCATCGCCGTCAACGACGCCTACAGCAAGTACCTCTTCGACAATCGCCACGGCACGGGGCAGTCCGTGTGGGATGCGATCACGAGGAGCACGAACCGCCTAATAGCGGGCAAAGCCGTGGTAGTTGCGGGCTATGGGTGGTGCGGCAAGGGCGTGGCAGCGAGGGCTCGCGGCCTCGGGGCGATGGTGTCGGTGGTGGAGGCCGATCCGCACAGGGCGCTTGAGGCTTACATGGACGGTTTTTCCGTGCTGGATATGGATACGGCCGCCTCCATCGGCGACATATTCATTACGGTCACGGGCAATATCGGCGTCATAAGGAAAAGGCATTTCGTCAAGATGAAAAACGACGTCCTGCTGGCCAACGCCGGCCATTTCGATGTGGAGATAAACATACCGGAGCTCGAGGAGCTCGCGTCTCGCAAATTCGTCTCCCGCCCCGGGATTTGGACTTACGAATTGCCGGACGGCAGGAGCATCCACCTGATGGCCGAGGGAAGGCTGGTCAACCTGGCCTCCGGAGACGGCCATCCGATAGAGATCATGGATTTGAGCTTCGCCCTTCAGCTATTGTCAGCCCTCTACATCTTTCAGCACGATTTGGAGCCGGGGGTACACAAAGTCCCCGATGAGATAGACTTAGAGGTGTCGAGGTTAAAGCTTGAGACCCTCGGCATAAAACTCGAGGCGATGACGCCGGAGCAGGAGTCGTATATGCGGGAGTGGAGGGAATGACATGCTGATTTCGAACGTGATCGCCCTCGACGGCTCGAGGCAGCGGGCGCACGCCTGCGACGTGGCGGTCGAGGGAGGGCGCATCGCCGCCGTTTTGCCGGCTGGCTCGTGCGACGGCGCCGCGACCGTCGACGGCAAGGGGAGGCTGGCTCTCATTCCCGGGTTCGTAAACGCCCACACGCACGCGGCGATGACGCTCCTTAGGGGGTTGGGAGAGGAAAAGGCCCTCCAGGAGTGGCTCGAAAAGGAGATATGGCCTGTCGAAAGGCGGCTAAAGAAGCGAGACATTTACGTGGGGACGCTCCTCGCCATGGTCGAGATGGCCTCCTGCGGCGTAACGTGCTTCGGCGACATGTATTTTTTCATGGACGAGGTGGCGAAGGCGGCCCTCGAAGTGGGCATGAGGTGCGGCATATGCCAGGGCATCATAGGAGCCGAGGAGAGGACTTTGAAGATCGGCCTCGCCTTGGCCGACGAATGGAACGGTCGGGGAGGTCTGGTGAGCGTTCAACTCGGGCCACACGCTCCGTATACGGTCCCCCCGGACATGATGGCCGAGGTGGCTAAAGCGGCGCGCGAACGCGGCCTCGGCGTTCATGTCCATTGGCTTGAGACGGAGTGGGAGCTCAATTACATCGAAAAAGAACTCGGCAGAGACCCGGTGTTCTTCTTGAGCGAAGTCGGGCTGCTCGACGTTTCAAGCCTCGTCCTGGCGCATGGCGTTTGGTTTCCTCGCGACAGGTTGAACGAGATCGCAAAGAGTAACGTAGCGGTTGTGCACAACCCGAGCAGCAACCTGAAGCTCGGCAGCGGAGTGATGCCTATGCCTGAGATGCTTGAGTGCGGCGTGAACGTGGCGTTGGGTAGCGACGGCGCCGCCAGCAACAATCGCTTGGACGTGTGGGGTGAGATGCGCACCGCAGCCCTCCTTCACAAGGGCTTAAAGAGGGACCCCTCGTGCGTCACCGCCCTTCAGGTGCTGAACGCGGCCACCTACGAGGGCGCCAAGGCCTTGGGCTTTGCCGATGTGGGAAGGATCTGTGAGGGGTGGCAGGCCGATCTGGTTTTGGTGGATCTCGACCGCCCTCATTACGTCGGGTGGGATCTCGACAGCTTGGCAGGTTACCTCGTGTATGCTGGTTCCTCTGCCGACGTGAAGGCTACGATGGTGGCCGGCAGGTGGATATATAAGGATGGAGAGTTCCTCGGAGCCGACACTGAGCGCGTTATGGAAGAGGCGGCCGGGTGCCGCAAGCGCCTCGTCGGGCGTTGAGGGTACGCCGTAGCGATAGGAGCGTGGCTTTGCAGAGATGGAATGGAAGAGCGGACGAAACTTGAGAGAGGCTTTTATTTCGTTTTTTGAAGAGCGGGGGCACAAGCACTACAAGAGCTTTCCGCTGGTCCCCGATGATCCGACGGTGCTCTTTACCATAGCGGGTATGGTGCCGTTTAAGCCCTATTTTTTGGGCGCGAGGGAGCCCGAGGTCAAAAGGGCCGTCACGGCGCAGAAGTGCCTGAGGACTAACGACATAGACAATGTGGGTAGAACTGGCAGGCATCACACGTTCTTCGAGATGCTGGGGAATTTCAGCTTCGGCGACTACTTCAAGGAGCAGGCGATACCGTGGGGATGGGAATTTTTGACCCGCGTCGTAGGCCTTGAAGCCGACCGGATGTACGCCACCATATATCGCGATGACGACGAGGCCTTCGAGATATGGCATAAAGTTGTTGGGCTTTCCAAGGAGCGGATAGTGCGGCTGGGAGAGGACGACAACTTCTGGGCCGTGGGGCCGGTTGGCCCCTGCGGCCCCTGCTCTGAGCTGATATATGACCAAGGGCCGGAATTTTCCTGCGGTTCGCCCTCCTGCGGCGTGGGCTGCAGCTGCGACAGATACTTAGAGGTGTGGAACCTCGTCTTCATGCAGTACGACAGGGACACAGAAGGCGTCCTCCGCCCTCTGCCCAAGAAGAACATAGACACCGGTATGGGGCTCGAACGGCTCTGCTCGGTTGTGCAACGGGCCAAAAACGATTTCGGCACGGACCTCTTCAGGCCTATCGTGGAGCGGGTCTGCGCATTGGCCGGCGTCCGCTACGGCAGCGACGGTCGCCAGGACATGGCCGTCAGGGTGATATCCGACCACATCAGGGCCATGGCCTTTTTGGTCGCCGACAGGGTGTTGCCCTCCAACGAGGGCAGGGGATACGTCTTGAGGCGCATAATCCGTCGCTCCATCCGCTACGGCCGTCTCATAGGTTTGGAAAGGCCATTCCTGACGGAACTTTTGCCCGTGGTCATAGATCTGATGGCCGATCCTTACGAGGAGCTGGTGGAGGGCCGATCTACGATAGAGCAGGTCTTGGAATTGGAAGAGCGGCGGTTTGCGCGCACGCTCGAACAGGGCACCGAACTGTTAGAGGCTGAAATTGCCTCTCGCCTCTCCCGCAAGGAGACGATCTTGCCCGGAGATGTGGCTTTCGTCCTGTACGACACCTACGGCTTTCCCCTGGAGCTCACCGAGGAGATATGCAAAGAGAGAGGGCTTTCCGTGGACAGAGAGGGCTTTGCGAGAGAGATGGAAAGGCAACGCGAACTCGCCCGCGCCGCCGGCAGGCGCCCCTCTTCTCTGAAGGAAGACGTATATCTCGAACTTTACGGAGAGCTCGGCGATACGCCCTTTGAGGGGTATGTCCTCTCCGAGGCCGAAGCCAGCGTCTTGGCCCTCGTAAAAGGGGGTGCGCGCGCAAAAACGGCTGGGCCCGGAGAAGAGGTGGAGGTGTTTTTGTCTTCGACCCCCTTTTACGCGCAAAAAGGCGGTCAAGTGGGGGATAAAGGGTGGATCGAGGCCGATGGCACAAGGCTTAGGGTTGACGATGTGAAGTATGCGGAAGGCGGCCTCGTATCGCACCTCTGCACGGTGGAAGAGGGGCGCATATCCGCGGGAATGAAGGTTAGAGCCATCGTAGACGAAGAGAGGCGCTGGGCCATCAGACGACATCACACTGCGACTCACTTGCTTCACGAGGCCGCCGTGAGGGTCTTAGGGCCTCACGTACGCCAGGCGGGCTCGCTCGTAACGCCGGAATATCTGCGCCTCGATCTATCGCACTTTGCGCCCATTTCTAACGACGAGATGAAAAAGATTGAAGAGATTGTGAACGCCGAGATACAGGCCAATGTGCCCCTTCAGGTCCTTCTGTCGTCTTTGGAGGACGCCAAGGCCTTGGGAGCGAAGGCGCTGTTTGAGGAGAAATACGGCGAAGAGGTGCGCGTGGTGCGCGTTCCTGGCTTCTGCGCCGAGCTCTGCGGCGGAACCCACGTGGACGCCACTGGCGACATAGGGCTTTTCAAGATCGTCCGCGAGGAGGGCATAGGAGCCGACGCCAGGCGGATAACGGCCGTGGCCGGAATGCCTGCGTTCAATTGTTTAAGGCAGGCATACGAGGAATTGCGCGGCGCGGCCGAGCGTCTCGGCGCGGATATGTTTGCGGTCTGCGACCAGGTCGGGTCCCTCCAGGATGAGATAAAATCCCTGCGGCGCGCCCTTGAGGAGGCTAAACTCCAGGCTCTCGCCGCTCGTATCGACGACATCTTGAGCAAGAGGGAAGAGATAGGGGGCGTCTCTGTCGTAACGGCGGCCTTCGACGGCGCGGATGTGGGGCTTTTAAGGGAATTGGGCGACCGCGTGAAGTCCAGGCAGCCCCGCTCGCTCGTGGTTTTGGCGAGCCGCGACGGAGAGCGCGCTCAACTCGTCATCATGGCCGACGAAGCTGCCGTCAAAGTCGGCGTTCACGCCGGTAAGCTGGCGAAGGAAGTGGCCTCCCTTGCGGGCGGCGGCGGAGGTGGTAAGGCGCAGATGGCTCAAGTCGGCGGGATAGACCCGTCGAAGGTGGAAGAGGCGCTTAACGGTGTGCCGGATATATTGAGGAGGATGTTGAGCTCGTAATGCCCAGGATCATGGGTTTGGATGTGGGCGAAGTGCGCATAGGAGTGGCCGTGAGCGATCCCCTGGGCTTTTTCGCCCAGGGGATCGCGGTGTTGTCGAGGCGTTCGGAGTGGCTCGAAAGACTTGCCGAGCTCGTCGAGTTTTACGACGTTTCGAAAATAGTGGTCGGCCTGCCGGTGAGGACAAGCGGTCTCGAGGGGGTCGAGGCACACCGCATGCGCAGGGTCGTGAAACTCCTTAGGTCGCGCTTTCCTGTGCTTGAGATCGAGGTGTGGGACGAGCGCTTTACGACGACCATCGCGGAACGGTCTCTCCTCGAGGGGGACGTTTCGAGACTCGATAGGCGCAAAAAGATCGATAAGGTGGCAGCCAGCGTGATGTTACAGAGCTTCCTCGACGCCAAGCGGGAGGGCCTTTGATGCGCGAGGTCGCCCTTTTTAGGCCGGAGTCGGTGAAAAAGCGCTCGATCGTGGCGATCATCGGGCCCACCGCCGTGGGAAAGACCGAGGCGAGTCTCGAATTGGCCGAGCGGCTTGGATGCGAGATCATCTCGGTGGATTCGCGCCAAGTGTATCGCTACCTCGACATCGGCACGGACAAAGTCTCTCCCGAAGTCCGCAGGGTCATACCTCATCATCTCATCGACGTGGTGGATCCTGACCAGATCTTTTCTGCAGCCGACTTCGTGCGCCTGGCCGGAAGCGCCATCGAAGATATACGATCGAGGGGACGCTACCCGCTCCTCGTTGGGGGGACGCCCTTTTACTATAAGGCCCTGATAGACGGCATCCTGACGTCCCAGTTGCCCAAAGACTTGAAATTGAGAGAAAAGCTTGAAAGTAGGGCCAAAGAAGAGGGGAGGTCCTCTTTGCATGAAGAGCTCGCCCGAATAGACCCGGAAACGGCCTCTAAGCTTCACCCGAACGATCTGAGGAGGGTTTCGAGGGCGCTCGAGATATACCTCCTCACCGGGCGCACCGCTTCGTGGTGGCGCAAAGAGGGGAGCCGCATGGGCGGGCTTTACGACGTCCTTTACCTGGGGCTTTACAGGCCCAGGGAAGACCTTTACAGCCGCATAGAAAGCCGCATAAGGAGGCAGTTCGTCTCCGGTTTCGTCGAGGAGGTGGCATGCCTCCTCTCGAAGGGATACGGAGAGGAGTTGCCTGCCATGCAGGGCTTTGGCTACAGGGAGCTAGTGGCATATCACAAGGGGTACATCACGCTCGAAGAGGCTGCGAGGCTCGACGCCAAATCGACCAAGGCCTTTGCGAGAAGACAGATGACGTGGTTTAAGAATTTTTCTCACGTTATATGGTATGATATTTCCTGTATTTCTAATCGTGCGTTGTTGAGCGACATGGAGGGGCATATGCGCCGCGCTTTCGAGGGTTGGGTTTTATGATCGTGATCCTGGCTGACCCGACAGGCCTTTGTTTCGGGGTCAAGAGGGCAATAGAGGAGCTCGAACGCTCCATCAACTCGAGGGGCAAGGTTTACGCCTTGGGTAGCCCCATTCACAACCCCCAAGAGGTGAAGCGCCTGGAAGGTATGGGGCTTGTGGTGGTTAATTCCCCGCAGGAGGTTCCCCATGGGGGCACGGCTTTCATAAGGGCTCATGGCGCTACTCCGCAGGCCATCGAAGAGCTGCGCCGCCGAGGCTGTGAAATAGTGGACGGCACGTGTCCGTTCGTGCGCAACGTCCAGGAGAAGGTCGCTTTCCTCTCGAAGGAGGGATATACGGTCGTCATAGTGGGCGATCCCGATCATCCCGAGGTCCAGGGCATAAGGGGATACGCCGTGGGTGACTCCTTCGTGGTGAGCGATCCTTCGCGAGTCGACCTCGTCCCTTCCTGTGCCGGCCTTGGGGTAGTAGCTCAGACCACCCAGAAAGAAGACGTACTGGCGGCAGTAAGCGCCTCCTTGGTGCCTAAGGCCAAGGAATTGCGATTGTACAATACAATTTGCAGCGCGACGCTTTCCAGGCAGGAAGCGGTGAGGCGCCTTGCAGGCGAGGCCGATGGCATCATAGTCATAGGCGGTCGCAACAGCGCCAACACCGGCAAGCTGGTGAGCATCGCAAAATCTATGGGAGTCGACGTTCAATGGATCGAGAACGCCGATGAGTTGGATTGGGGGGGATTGGAAGGCAAAGAGAAGATAGGCATAGCCGCCGGGGCGAGCACCCCGGGTTGGCTGATAGAAGATCTGGTATCGAGGTTGAGACGGCGGTCGATGGGGGGATAATAGGTTATGTTTGAGGAGCCTGAAAAAGGGCAGATGGATGAAAAAGAGGGAATGAATACACCGCTTTCCGTCGAAGAGACAGAAAGCGAGCAGGTAGAAAGCGGTGCCGGAGCAGTCGAGGCGCAGACCGTTGAACAGGAAGCGGCGGAGCCCGAAACCTCAAGCCGCGTTGAAGCGGTGAGGAGAAGCGGCGAGAGCATGGAGCACATGCTCGAGGATTACGAAGTCGGCAATATCTTCAGAGGCAAGGCTGTGGAAGGCAAGATCGTTAACGCTAACGATGACGGCTGGTTGGTGGACATAAGCTACAAGTGCGAGGGCTTCTTGCCTAAAAATGAGTGGACTCATCGCGTTTTGGTGGATAAGGCTGACCTTCCGCAGGTAGGGGACACGGTGCGAGTGCAGGTTACGAAGATCGTTCGCGGCGAGGAGACTCAGGTGTTCTTGAGCCGCTGGCGCCTCGAGTTTGACGAGCGGTGGAGGGCCTTAGAAGAGGCCGTGAAGGCCAACGGCGTCATCCAGGTCGTCGGCCTGAGGAAGGTAAAGGGCGGGATCATCGTGGATGCCTTCGGCATCGAAGGATTCATACCTATATCCCACCTGGCCGAAGAAGGGAGATTCTTGAATCAGTCTAAATTTATCGGAGAACCCTTCGAGGTGAAGGTCCTCGAGATGGACAAGCGCAAGAGGCGCCTCGTGTTGTCGAGGAGGATCCTCTTGGAAGAGGAAGCGGCCAAAAAGCGCGAGGAGTTTTACAACTCCGTATCCTTAGGCGACATCTTCGAGGGAACCGTGAGCAGTATAACCTCGTTCGGTGCTTTCGTGAACTTGGGAGCCATCGAAGGCCTGGTGCACGTGAGTGAGCTTTCGTGGAGGCGCAGCGCGAGACCTCGCGACGTGGTCAAAAAGGGAGAGCGCGTCTCCGTCAAGCTCATAGGGCTGGATAAAGAGAGCGGCCGCGTATCGCTCAGCATCAAGCAGGCCCAACCGGACCCATGGGACGTGGCGATTGAGCATTGGAAGGTCGGCGATCGCGTTACTGGCAAGGTCACCAACCTTACGGACTTCGGCGCCTTCGTGGAGATAGAACCTGGCGTAGAAGGGCTTATTCATATAAGCGATTTGAGCTGGTCGCGGATCAAGCACCCCAGGGATGTCTTGAAGAAGAACCAGCAGGTCGAGGTGCAGATCCTCGAGATCGACCCGTCGCGAAAGCGCATCAGCCTCGGTTATAAGCAGCTTCACGATCCGTGGCTCGGCGTTGAGGAGCGATATCACAAGGGCGACGACGTGACGGTGAAGATAGTGAGGCTCGTGGAATTCGGCGCCTTCGCCCAGCTCGAGGAGGGCGTAGAGGGGCTTATTCATGTCTCTCAGATCAGCAGGCGCCCTGTGAGCAAGCCCGGTGACGTTTTGAGCGAGGGACAGGAAGTGACGGCTCGAATCCTCGACGTCAATCCCAAGGAGCGCAGGATCAGGCTCAGCATTAAGGCCGCTCAGGAGGAAGAGGAGCGGAAGAACAGGCGTGGTCGAGGCGAAGAACGTAGGAATCGCGAGGCTAAGGCGCAAGAGGCGGAGTTTCAGAACACCGAACCATCCGTCACAATTGGCGAGCTTATAAAAGGCCAACTGCCCGAATAGGGTGTATAATATAAAAGAATTTCATATACGCATGGACGCCCTCGCATGCGGGGGCGTCGGGACTTGCACCTTATGGGGGGTTGGCTTGTTTGGCTGTGCGCGAGATTCTCATATACCCCGATTCGCGCCTGAGGGCGAGGAATGCCCCGGTTGAAGATTTTTCCGAAGAGCTGCGCTCGTTGGTAAGGGACCTCTTTGAGACCACTTATTCATATGACGGAGTCGGAGTTGCAGCACCTCAAGTCGGAGTTAATTGCAAACTCGCCGTGGTGGCTTGGGAGGACAAGAAATTGGTCCTGGCCAATCCGCGGGTCCTGCTTCAAGAGGGCGAGGAGGAGCGGGAAGAGGGGTGTCTCAGTTTCCCCGGAATATTTGAAAACGTAAAGCGTCCCCAGAAAGTTACCGTCGAGGCCATGGACGAAGAGGGCAAGCTCTATACCGTCGAGGCCGAAGGCTTTTTGGCGAGAGCATTGCTCCACGAGATCGACCACCTCGAAGGAAAGCTTCTCATAGATTACCTTTCTCCAATGAAAAGACAACTTGTGAAGAAAAAGATGAAGCGCCAGCGAAGGGACGAATGATATATTGCGCCTGTGGTTTATGGGTTCAGGGAGATTTGCTGCGAGGTGTTTCCTCGAACTTTCTGCTTCCTTGCACTTCGAGGTCGTGGTAGTGCCGCCTCCCAAACCCGCTGGAAGGGGGCTGAAGGAGTCGCTGTCTTCTCTGGAGGAAGTGGCGAAAGTCGGTTACGGGCCGTTGATACGGACGCGCGATGTAAACCGTGAACCGACCCTCCTCGATACGCCCCGCAAAGAGTGGCCGGATGTGATAATAGTTGTAGATTTCGGCCAAAAGATAAAGGAACCCATCTTATCTGCGCCCACCTTTGGGTGCATCAATATCCACCCTTCGCTTTTACCCGCTTACCGCGGAGCAGCTCCAATACAGAGAGCCTTAATGGATGGCAAGGAAGAGACAGGCGTTACCGTCTTCAGGTTAGTGGATGCGATGGACGCCGGCCCGATATTGGCTCAACGCCGCTATCCCATATCACCGGATGCTACCGCGGGCCAGCTCTGTGAGGCCTTGGCCCGCGAAGGGAGTCACCTCTTGCTCGAAGTCTTAGAGGGCTTGTCTAAGGGATCGATAAGGGAGGAGCCTCAGGACGAATCTGAGGCTACCTACGCTCCGAAGATCACAAAGGATGAGGCCCTCATACGATGGGATGAATCCTCAAAGCGCGTTCACGACTTGGTGAGAGCCTTAAACCCTGCCCCCGGCGCCTTCACTTTCGCGCACGGAAAAATATTGAAAATCTGGCGCGCCTCTATTGCGGATGGCATTTGCGGCAAGCCCGGTGAGATCGTAGAGATCGAAGGCGGGCGACCGGTCGTGGCCTGCGGCAAAGGCGGTGTCGTGTTGCTCGAAGTGCAGCAGGAGGGAAAAGAGCCTCGCGATGCTGCGGCTTGGTGGCGCGGTGCCAGGTTGAAAAAAGGGGATGCCTTGGGATGAATTCAACCTTCAAAGATCGCTTCAAGAGCTTTCCCTGGGGGAAAGCTGTAGCGGTAACAGGAGCCTTGGGGGCTGGCAAGACCGAGTGGGCGCTCAATTTGTCTATGGCTTTTTTAGCCCTCGGAGAGAGCGTAACCTTGGCCGACGTGGATATCTTGAACCCTTATTTTACAGTGAGGAGCCTCTCGAGTCTGCCGTTCTCCGAAGGGCTTTCCGTAGTCTGCACGGCAGGCGAAGCGAGATGGAGCGACTTGCCTCTCGTTCCACCCGCCGTAGGCAGGGCCTTGTTGAAAGAGGATGAACGAGTCTGCATCGACGTCGGAGGGGGCGAAAGAGGGGCCATGGCCCTCGCGCAGATCGCGCCCCTCATGGATCAGGTAGGTTACACGTTGCTATACGTGGTGAACCCCTATCAGCCCAGCACGGCAAGTCTGGATGGAGTGCAGAGGCTGCTGCAGGGGCTCGAGCGCGCCTCTAAGACGAAGGTCACCGCCCTCGTCGCTAACCCTCACCTGATGGAGGGCACCACGCCCGATGTGGTAGTGGCCGGATACGAGAAGGTGAATGCCTTTTCACAAGCTTTGGGGATCCCCATCCTTTTCGTCGGAATCTCTTCTGCGCTTTATAATGAAGTGGCAACCGTATTCGATGATACAGGGGCGCTGTTATGGCCCATCGAGCGGATGGTTTTAATGCCTTGGGAAAAGAGGTGAAGCTGAATGCCGAAAGGGCGCGTAGTGATCGATGAAGAGCTGTGCAAGAGCTGTGGTCTGTGCGTTGCATCCTGTCCTACCAAGGTGCTTTCCATATCCGACAAAGTCAACAGCAAGGGATATAGACCTGCTACGCAGGCAAAAGAGGGATGCATAGCCTGCAAAATGTGCGCCACTACCTGTCCGGATGTGGCTATCACTGTCTACCGCATCGATGAATAACTTGTGGAGGTGAAACGAAGATGGGCGAGCGTGTACTGATGAAGGGCAACGAAGCCCTTGCAGAGGCGGCCATTCAAGCCGGATGCAGATATTTCTTCGGCTACCCCATAACGCCACAGAATGAGATCCCCGAATATATGTCGCGCAGGCTCCCCGAGGTCGGCGGGGTTTACCTTCAATCCGAAAGCGAGGTCGCCACGATAAACATGCTCTTCGGCGCTGCCGGGGCTGGGGTCAGAGTAATGACGTCCTCTTCGAGCCCTGGGATTTCGCTCATGTCTGAGGGGATCAGCTATATAGCGGGGGCTGAGCTTCCCTGCGTGATCATGAACGTGATGCGCGCTGGGCCTGGGCTCGGCGGCATTCTACCCGGTCAGGCAGATTATTTTCAGGCCACGCGGGGCGGCGGTCACGGCGACTACCGTCTGTTGATTTTGACGCCGGGGACCTTGCAAGAGGCCATAGACCTCGTCATGAAGGCCTTTGACCTTGCCGATCTATACCGCAACCCCGTCATGGTCTTGGTGGACGGGTTTATGGGCCAGATGATGGAAGCGGTGGAGTTCAAGGTGCCCGAGAAGCTGGAGCTTCCCGATAAGAAAGAGTGGGCCGTCGGATACAGGAAGGAGCGCGGCCGGCGAGCCATCGTTAAGACGCTATCCCTTGAGCCCGATCCCTTGGAGGAGCATAACCGTCGCCTCCAGGAGAAATACCGTAGGATCGAGAAGAACGAGGTGAGGCACGAGAGCTACATGATGGACGACGATGTGGAGCTCGTCATGGTCGCCTACGGCACCACCAGCAGGATAGTGCGCTCATCGCTAAAAGCCTTGCGCGCTGAGGGGATAAAGGCCGGCATGGTCCGCCCGATCACGGCTTGGCCGTTTCCCTATGAGCCGTTCAAAAAACTCCCCCCGAGCGTAAAGTCCGTTTTGGCGGTGGAGATGAGCTGCGGCCAGATGGTCGAAGACATAAAACTCGGCGTGGCGGAGCGCTTTCCCGTCCACTTTTACGGCCGCTGCGGAGGTAACGCCCCTTCGGTCGAAGAAGTCGTCCGCGCGGCCAAAGAGATCCTGGGGTGTTGAAGGAGGGAATGCTGCGATGAAAGAAGTCTTAATAGCCGAGCGTCCGAAGTCCATGTATAAGGTGTCTACTCACTATTGCCCCGGCTGCACGCACGGCATAGCCCATCGTCTGATAGCCGAGGTGATAGATGAGCTTGGCATACAAGACAGGGCGGTAGGGGTTGCGCCTGTCGGATGCTCTGTGCTCATCTATAACTATATAGATCTGGATTGGTACGAGGCCGCCCATGGCCGGGCTCCGGCTGTGGCCACAGCGTGCAAGAGGGCTCGCCCCGACCTCGCGGTCTTCACGTATCAGGGCGACGGGGATTTGGCGTCCATAGGCATGGCGGAGATCGTGCACGCAGCCAACAGAGGAGAGCGCATCAGCGTTATATTCATCAACAACGCCATCTATGGTATGACGGGGGGACAGATGGCCCCCACCACGTTGCTCTCCCAACGGACCAGCACGACCCCTTATGGCCGCGATCCGAAGGCGAGCGGCTACCCCATACGCGTGGCCGAGATGCTCTCGACTTTGGCCGCGCCCGGCTACATAGCCCGTGTATCCGTCGTCAAGCCGAAATACGTCATCAAGGCGAAAGAGGCCATAAAGAAGGCATTCCTGACGCAGATCGAAGACAAGGGGTTTTCTCTCGTGGAGATACTCTCCACTTGTCCGACGAACTGGGGGATGTCTCCTGTTGCGGCCACGAATTGGGTCGAAGAGCAGATGATACCGGTCTTTCCGTTGAAGGAGTTCAAGGTTCCCGAATAGGAGGTGAAGGCTCATGGGCGATTTTACCCGCACTCTCATAGCGGCAGGTTTTGGAGGGCAGGGCGTGTTAATGTTGGGGCAGCTGGTGGCTCATGCCGCCATGCGCGATGGGCACAATGTAGCCTGGATACCTTCTTATGGCCCGGAGATGCGAGGCGGCACGGCCAACTGTTGCGTCATAGTGAGCGACGAAGAGATCGGGTCTCCCTTGGTGAGCGCTACTGACATATTGGTGGCCATGAATAAGCCGTCCGTTTTGAAATTCGAACCGAAGTTGAAGAGCAACGGGCTTCTGCTATATGATAAAGATTTAGTAAGCTACGAAGACACGAGGAGCGATGTGACGGTGGTCCCCGTGCCGGCGAGCAGCATCGCGAGGGAGTTGGGAGACGCCCGCATCGCTAACATCGTGATATTGGGGGTTTTGGCTGAACTTTCCGACATAGTTACCGTCGAATCGTGCGAAGCCGTCGTCAGAGAAGTATTGGGGAAGAAAAAGGCGGCGTTGGCGGAACTGAACCTGCAGGCCTTCGCGCGCGGCAGGGAACTCGCCAAGGAGGTATACGTCAGGTAGATGGATACGTCTGAGAAGGGATGCGCCTCGCGCCTGGCATACGATGGCAAGATCGTCCGCGTGCGCATCGACCATGTGGAACTGCCCAACGGCTCGATGACGTACCGCGAGGTCGTAGAACACGCGACCGCCGTGGCTATCGCCGCGGAGACCGAGGACGGGAAGATCCTGCTCATACGCCAATTCCGTTATCCTGTGGGCAAAGAGATTATAGAGGTGCCTGCCGGCATTGTGGAGGACGAGGAAGATCTGGTCGCCGCCGCTAAGAGGGAGCTCAGGGAGGAGACCGGTTTCGACGCCAAAGAGGTCCGCGAGATATGCCGCTTCTATACATCCCCGGGTTTTTCGAACGAGCTCATCGTCCTCTACCATGCCAAAGACATCTTCCCTTCGTCCCTTCCGGGAGATGACGACGAGTTCATAAACCTGATGCCCACGGGCAAGAAAGAATGCCTCAGGTTGATCGAAAGCGGTGCTATAGAGGATGCCAAGACGCTGGTCGCCCTTCTGACGCTTTTGCGTTAACCTTGGAGGAGGCGGGGTTGTTGGAGGCCTGGCTGGTCAACTCTTTTTTAAGCTATCTGCGCTTCGAGCTCGGTTACAGCGAGAACACGGCGAGATCCTACGCGTCGGACCTCGCCAAGTGGGCCGCCTTTTGTTTGCAGAACGATATTCCCCCCGTCCCTCCGACTCAGGATGGGGTTGTGCGTTTTTTGAGATCCCTGGCCGAGGACGGCATGAGCAGAGCGTCTATCCAACGCACTGCTGCGGCCATTCGATCGTTTATGCGCTATCTGGTGGCAGAGGGGTTGGCCGATGGCGGGGAACGACTTCCTCCTCTGCCCGCCAAAGGAAAGACCCTCCCCCAGATATTGAGCGAAGGGGAAATAGAGAGAATCTTGGCCTCCTGCGACGGCAAGCGCGATATAGACATCAGGGATCGGGCAATCATGGAGTGCGCCTATGGATGCGGCCTGCGGGCGAGCGAAGTATGCGAGCTTGAGCTTTCAAACCTTGACTGGGGCAACGAAGTGATCCGCGTGCACGGGAAAGGCAACAAGGAGAGGTTGGTCCCCTTTTTGGGAAGCGTTCGGCGCAGCGTAGAGCGCTATTTGAAGGAAAGCCGTCCGCGTTTGGACAAGGGGCGGTGCGAGAAGCTGTTTCTGTCGCGGAGCGGCAAGCCTCTCTCGAGAGAGGACCTGTGGCGCATAGTGAGGAGGAGGGGAAAGATGGCCGGCATCTCATCCTCCCGCCTCCATCCGCATGTCCTGCGCCACTCCTTTGCCACCCACCTCTTGAGGAGAGGGCTGGACTTGCGGACCTTGCAGGAGCTCTTGGGGCACTCCACCATAGCGACGACAGAGCGCTATACCCATTTCGACCTCGAGCTTCGCGATGTGTACGATAACTGCCACCCCAGGGCGTAAGATGTGAGATGTGAGATGTGAAACGTAAGACGTGAAACGCTATGTGTGATAGCTAATTAGCGATTTAATGAAGAGGGCTGAAGCTTTAAGTTAAAGTTGTGTGCGGTATGTTTTGTGGCAGCGACAACTCAAAGAGGTGAAGGCCATGGAGGTAAAACAACGCGTAGACGAGGCGTTAGAATACATCAAGAAAAACGTCACCGCCATACCAAAAGCCGCGGTCGTGTTGGGGTCAGGTTTAGGGAGGATAGCCGACGAGATGTCCGACTCCGCCGTAATTCCCTATGAAGCGATACCGCACTGGCCGCGCTCCACAGCCCCTGGGCATGCTGGCAGGCTCGTGATAGGTCGCCTCGGGGGGGAGCTGGTGGTGCTCATGCAAGGGCGCGCCCATTATTACGAAGGCTATTCGATGGAAGAGGTCACCTTCCCTGTGCGCGTCTTCGGCAGATGGAGTATCCCAGTTTATATAGCTACGAACGCTTCTGGAGGCATACATTACGGCCTTCGCCCCGGCGATTTGGTATTGGTGTGCGACCACATAAACTTTATGGGGGCAAATCCGCTGCGCGGCCCTAACGATGAAGAATGGGGGCCGCGCTTCCCGGATATGACATACGCTTATGACCAGCGCCTGTTGCATTTGGCGGGGGAGGTGGCCGCTAAGGAGGGTATACTGGTCAAAAGAGGGGTATACATAGCCTTTCCCGGCCCTTCTTACGAAACGCCCGCTGAGATACGCATGGCTCGCGCCATGGGAGCGGATATAGTAGGCATGTCCACGGTGCCAGAAGTGATCGTGGCCAACCACATGGGGATGAAGGTCTGCGCCGTCTCGTGCGTGGCTAACTACGCCGCAGGCATGGAGGCGAAGCGCCTCACCCACGAGGAGGTTTTGGCTGCGACAGAGGAAGCCTCCCTCAGGATGGCCAGGCTTCTGCGAGGTTTGGTCGAAGGCCTTTAGGGAAGCAGCTTAGAGGCGCAGCTTTTGAAACTCCATCTCTTCTAAGTCTATCCACAGCAGGGAGGCCCGAAGCGGCGTGCCTATGTTCGTTATCACCTTCACAGCCTCTGCCACCTGGAGGGCGGCTGTAACCGCGGGCGTAAACGATGGGTTGCCCAAGACTATCTCAGCGCCTCTGTCGGGGACTTCGCCTTTTAGGGCGTCGAATAGCGTCGGGTCTCCGGGGAATATGGTCCCGACTTCGCCTGAAAGGCCGCCTATTGCGCCGTGAACGACCGGTATCCCGGACCTTCTGCAAGCTTCGAACAGGACCTTTCTGGAGCTGTTGTTATCGAGGGCGTCGATGGCCAGGTTTGCGCCTTCGAGCAGACGATTGGCGTTTTCTTCAGTGAGGAGGACATTTATAGGCACGACGAGCAGGGCACTGTTTATCACAGCCAAACGCTCGGCTGCTGCCTGGACTTTCGGTAGGCCAATATTTTTTTCGGTGCAGAAAAGCTGTCTGTTCAAGTTGTTCTCAGAGAAGGTGTCGCCGTCTATGATCAGAAGCTCTCCGACTCCGACTCGTCCCAAAACTTCAACTATCCAACCGCCGAGGCCTCCGCAACCGACCACCGCAACGCGCGATCTCAACAGGCTGATCTGCCCAGCTATGCCAAGCGTCCCTATGTTTCGCTCGTATCGCTTAGGAACGATTCCAGCATCGAGCGCTGCGAGTTCTACATCGCGCAAAGGGATCCCCTTTTCTTCGGCGAGAGCCTTGCACACATCCAGGCTCACTACTTGACGATCTTTCTCTTTTGTGCATCCTTTTAACAAGGCTTGCGCAAGATCTTTCAAAGGCTTTCTCTCCTTCGCTTAAAAAATAAAAAGGATGGTATGGCTTATGGGACAAGAGACGTACAGACCACAAGAAGGTGATATCGAGTCCCTTTTTATATCATATATTCCGTGGGTGAGGTCGCTCGCCAGGGCTTTGGCCGGCCGGGATTCATATCTGCAGGACGACCTCGTCCAAGAAGGCCTTATGGCCCTTTATAGGGCCGCGCAGCGCTACGATCCGGGAAGAGGGCCGTTCTCTCCCTTTGCGCATTCTTGCGTTCGCAATGCTATGATCTCGTTTTTGCGCAAGAAGGCCCTTCATCGTGTGGAGGAGAGCTTCGACGAGATAGAAGAGCTGGCCACGCCGTCAGCCCCGGACGACGAACTGTGCGGCGCGGAAAGTCAGGAGATGCTCAAGGAGCTCATCCCGGTGCTTTCACCCATGGAAACCGCTGCGCTCGATGCTTACTTGCAGACGGGAGGAATAGCGCAGGCGGCCGAGGTGCTTGGGTGGGACGAAAAGCGCGTATACAACGCCCTCCAGCGCGTCCGCAATAAGGTCAAAGCACTCTTCGTAAGCCACTGAAACTGAATCTGGACAAATCGCCTGCAGAAATATTATCATAAACTGGACTTGCGCGGAGGCGGATGCCGGCTGGTGTCGACCCCGGACTTCAAATCCGGTGCGGGGTGGCCAGGGCTGCTCTGGGTGGGTTCGATTCCCACACGCCTCCGCCAATGCGTTGGAGGGACGAATGTGTGTCTTGGGCATTGCATCGCGTAGTTTGCCATCCGGCCGATAGCGCATGGCCTGGCTTTTGGGCCCCTAAGGCTGCTTGCGAGAGGAAGGTCGTGGAGATAGGCTTCGGGAACGGGGATTTTCTCCTGGCGTTGGCACAAGATGACCCGAAGGCGTGTTTTGTCGGCATTGAGCTTTCCATCACCTCGGTTACCAAAGCCGCGAGGAAGGTGCTGCAAAGAGGGTTGGACAACGTCGTTTTGGTCATGGGAGACGCGGCCTTCATGCTCAAGGAGGCTTTTTCGCCTGGCACCTTTGATGAAGCCTATACTAACTTCCCCTGCCCGTGGCCCAAGAAGAGACATGCGAAATATCGCCTCTCACACGGAAATTTTCCGGCAGCCGTATCCTCGGCGCTCAAGATGCAAGGGGTGCTTGAGATGACTACCGACTCAGAGCCTTTCGCTGAGGAGTTCGCTCAAGCTGTCTCCGCTACGGGCGCGATGACGGTCGACCTTTTTGAAAAAAATCCGAGACGGGCTGTGCGCACCAAATACGAAGGAAAGTGGCTGGCTCAGGGAAGGGATATATATCGCCTCAGGTTCGTCAAGGTCGACGACTTTGTCCTTCCTTCAGAGAGCGAGGGAGGTTTTCGTATGCATCGAATTTTGAGCGTTAAAACGAGTCCGGCTAAGGCAATTTCCGGCACGAGCGGCGGCGAGGGAGCACATAGATACTTCTTAGGCGAGGCGTTCATCGGCGACGACGGAACGGAGTTGCTTCAAGTTATCACTGTCGATGACGGCTTCGAGCAGAGGTTTTACCTCAGATTTGTGCCCAAACCAGATGGCGTTCTTGTCAAACTGGATGAGTGTTCTCAGGCATTCAGGACTCCAGCGGCTAAGGCAGCGCTTGCCGCTATTGCGGAGGTGAAGATACAGTGCGCGGATGGCCGCTTTATCCCATAGGACATGTGGAAAACGCGGTTACAAAGAGGATGGACCCCGATCGCTTTATCGGAGTGCAGTCAAAGATAGTGGTGGACGAAGCGTATGTTAAAGGGCTTGAAGGGCTTGAAGCCGGCATGGAGCTTTTGGTCCTTTTTGCCTTTCATCTCTCCGCTGGGGCACCGTTGATGGTGCACCCTCGAGGCGACGTCAATAGGGAGAAGCGCGGAGTTTTTGCGACCTGCTCGCCTAATAGGCCCAACGGCATAGGCACAGGCCATTGTAAGCTCTTGGGGCGCGACGGCAACATCTTGGTCGTAGAGGACTTAGAGGCTATGAACGGGTCGCCCGTGATAGACATTAAGCCCCTCGACTGCGTGCGCCCGTTGCGAGAGGGTACGAGCGAAGCGCGCACTTCGAGTCGGAGCGCATGAAAGGCGTAAGACCCACATCGTCCATTGTGATAGAAGCGATTTTTAACATATTGGGCCCGCTTTCTGATGTTGCCTTTTTAGACCTCTTCGCCGGTACTGGACGCGTGGCGCTCGAGGCGTGGAGTAGAGGAGCTAGGCCCGTCGTGGCCGTGGAGCTCCTCAAGCGGCGGTGCGAGGCTGTAAAAAGGGCCGGCGTAAAGCCGGAAGAGGGGCTCGTTTTGCTTTTTATGGACGTCCGACGGGCGATTCGATGGCTGGACAAGAGAGGGTATTCCTTCAGTGTAGTCTTTGCCGATCCGCCTTACGATTCATCTTGGGCTATCGAGACGCTTAAACTGCTCGCGTCGAAAAGAGGTCTCGTCCGCCCCGGCGGCGTTATAATGTTGGAGAGGTCGAGCAGGGAGATAATGGACGGCATACCCGAATGCCTTCAACTTGTCGACGAGAGGCGGTACGGCGATACCGTCCTTTCGACGTTTAGATTCGTCGAGGAGGATTGATTTGGTAAAGGCGGTCTATCCCGGATCTTTCGATCCTATAACGAATGGGCACGTTTATATAGCAGAGAGGGCCGCCTCTCTCTTCGATGAGCTCGTCGTGGCCATCCTCGTAAACCTGCAAAAGAAGGCCACCTTCACCGTCGACGAGCGCTCCTCCATGGCGCGCGAGGCTCTTATTCATCTACCCAACGTAAAGGTCAAGGCTTTCGACGGGCTCCTCGTCGACTTCATGCGCCAAGAGAGAAGCCGCGCCATCATCAGGGGGCTGCGGGCCCTTTCAGACTTCGAATACGAATTCCAGCTGGCTCAGATGAACCGGGAGCTCGCCCCGGAGATCGAGACGCTCTTCATAGTGACGGAAGCCAGATATTCATACCTTTCGAGCAGCGTCGTGAAAGAAGTCTTCAGCTTCGGCGGCGCTATCCAGGATATGGTGCCGCCTGGCGTATACAGGCGGCTGCGCGAGAAGTTCCCTCGTTTTTAGTAGTTGTCTCAAGGGTCCATGACGGGCGTGCTTCTCGTCTCGCGGCCCGGGTCTGGGCTATCGACGAGGAGTTCCCACATTTCAGACGCCCGGCGTTCCAGGGCTAACATATCAGAGGCATAGCGGTTTTCGGGAAGCGATGCCCTGCTTATTACGGGGAGCCTGGCTGTCGAGCGCATCTGTTTGAGGATGGCCCTTCCACAACCGTCAGCCCCTATAAGCCGTATGTAGGCAGGGCCTAAGCGTTGGTAAGCTCTGTTAGTCCAGTGATTCACCCCGAGGAGGATGTGGATGAGGTGGCGCTGCAATCGCCCCCGGGGATAGCGCCGGCATGCCAGGCTTGAAATCAGCTCCTCGAAGCTGCGACACTTCCACGCCTCCCTTAGGATGCGCTTTTCGAGCCCCTCTTTCATCTCGGCATATCCCTTCAGCTCTGACGCCTCTGAGCGGATGATTACAGTCCGCACCATGCGCCACAGCCTGTCCCAGGAATAAAAAAGCCTTCCTTCGGCAGCGCATCGGCGCAGGATTGTCATGGTCGACGGAGGGACCGAATCAGAAACCTCGTCCCATTTACCATGCCATAGCGAGCGCCTTACGGCTGTGGCGCTGGCCGTAGGTCCGGGTTTAATATCGTGGTAAAGGGCCCCGATGCGCTCGACGGGGACAACTTCAATGGGATAGCCCTTTTCCCTTATCCTTTTCATGTATGCGATGGCCAGGATGTTGTTCGATTGAGACATCACGGCGAATGCACCAGGGAGGAGCGAATCCACGGCGCGGGCTTGAGATTCCACGAAGGAACAGCCTTGGGATAGCATTTGACGCAATGCATCCTTGAATGGCTGCGTCTCGTGAGTTAGAATATCTACGATCGCTTCAACGTTTGGATCTTTTGCGTTTTCCATCCCGAATGCTAAGTGGGAGACGATGCCTGTGGAAGCCAAAATGTCTATCGCTCCTGCCGCGAAGACGCCTGCGTTATGGCAGGAAAAGGCTGTGGGCAACTCCAGGACGAGATTAGCTCCAGAGGCGAGAGCCATGCGCGCTCGTTCCCACTTGTCTGCTATCGCCGGTTCTCCCCGTTGGACGAAGTGCGAAGAAAGCACTACGACTACCGCGTCCGCTTTTACGATCTCCCTTGCTCGGGAGAGATGAAAGGCATGGCCGTTATGGAGGGGATTGTATTCCGCCACGATTCCTACCACGCGAGGGAGGTTCATTTTCTACTCGTCCTCCTCGATGAGCTCAAGTGACAGGAAACATTGTACCCTCCTTTGAGAATAACTAAAAGCTGGGAGGTCGTATCTAATGAAGGTGTTGGTATTGAATTGCGGGAGTTCTTCCATCAAGTATCAGGTTTTTGACATGCGGACAGAAGAGGTGTTGGCAAAGGGGCTCATCGAGCGCGTAGGTATAGAGGGGTCCAGGATCAAACACCAGAACATGAGGGCGGAGGAGCTCAAGCAGGATGTGAGCGTGCCAAACCATAAAGTCGGTGTCAAACTGCTGCTGGACCTGCTCGTCGACGAGACGCATGGCGTGCTGAAGAGCCTGGACGAGATTGTAGCCGTAGGACATCGCGTCGTCCACGGAGGAGAGGCCTTTGCGAGGTCGGTAATCGTGAGCAAGGAGGTTTTGGACGCTGTGGAGGACTGCGTGCCTTTGGCCCCCCTCCATAATCCGGCCAACCTCATGGGGATAAGGGCTATGATGGATACGCTGCCGAATGTGCCACAAGTGGCAGTATTCGATACGGCATTCCATCAAACAATGCCGCCTCATGCCTATATGTTTGGTCTGCCTTACCGCTGCTACAAGGAGTACAAGGTGAGGCGTTACGGCTTCCACGGCACCAGCCATTATTATGTGGCCAACAGGGCTGCCGAAATGCTCGGGCGGCCGGTGGAGGATTTGAAGATCGTCACATGTCATTTGGGCAACGGCAGTTCTCTGACGGCTGTTGACGGAGGCAAGTCGGTAGACACCTCTTTGGGCTTCGGCACCGTCCCGGGTGTCATTATGGGGACGAGGTCCGGCGATTTGGACCCGACTGCGATCCTGTACATCATGGAGCAGGAAGGACTTGACTCCAAAGCCATGAGCCATATCCTCCACAAGGAGAGCGGTCTCTTGGGCCTCACCGGCATAAGCAGCGATTTGAGGGATGTGGAAGCGGCAGCTGAGTCTCAAAACGAACGGGCCCTCTTGGCCATTGAGATGCTGGCTTACGGGGTGCGGAAATACATAGGGGCCTATGCTGCGGCGATGGGCGGGCTCGATGCGATCGTCTTCACGGCCGGCATAGGTGAGAACTCGGATGTCATACGCGCCAAGGCGTGCGAGGGTTTGGCCTTTTTGGGCGCCAAGCTGGATTCGAATAAAAACAAGGTGCGCGGAAAGGAAGCCTTTATCAGCACTGACGATTCAAAGGTCGCCATCCTGGTGGTTCCCACAAATGAAGAACTGGTGATCGCTCGCGACACCTGGGCTTTGGTCTCCGATGCCGCTCGATAAATGTCGTTTCTAAACGGGGGATCCGGTCACGATTTGCGGCATAGGCGTTGACATCTGTTCTATTTCCCGCATCGAGAGGGCGCTGACAAGAGACGGTTTCCTTAAAAAAGCCTTTGTGCCCGAGGAGATCGAGTACGCTCGCCGTAAACGCCGTCCTGCTGTGCATCTTGCGTCGGCCTTCGCAGCGCGCGAGGCGCTTGCCAAAGCTTCAGGCTTGGGCCTTGCCAAGATGGGACTTCGTGAGGCTTGGGTGAGAAGGGATGAGGTAGGTGGTCCTCGAATTTGCCTTTCGCCCGCTCTCGAAGAGGAGTTCGCCAAAAAGGGGATTCGTAAAATTTGGCTAAGTATAAGCCACGAAGGCGATTTTGCCGTCGCTGTGGTGGTATTGGAGGATTAGGCGCATGATCGGACTCTATAGCGCTGAAGCAGCGAGGGCCTGTGACGAGCAGGCCGCAAGTCTCCTCGGTTTTTCTGGCGCGGTGATGATGGAAAATGCCGGAAGGAACGCTACGGATGCGCTTTTGGAGGAATTCCCCGGTATCGACGAGGTGTGCATTTTTGCCGGACCTGGAAATAACGGCGGCGACGGATTCGTAATAGCGCGTCACCTCCTCGTTCGAGGCATACGTTCCACCGTTATTTTAGCTTTCCCAGAAGAGCGATCTAAAGGCGATGCGGCGCTGAACCTCGCCATAGCAAGGCGATGCGGGATTCCGATTTTATCCTCTCGTGAAATGTCCGACGAGGCAATAAGCGAGATCGTGTCCAGATCCGACCTCGTAGTTGACGCCCTGCTTGGCACGGGAAGTTCCGGACCACCGAGGGGCGAAATTGGGCGATTGATACGTCTGACGCCCAAAGCCAGGCGCGTAGCTGCCGTGGACATACCGAGCGGCATAGACGCGTCAACTGGGGCTGTGGCGGCTGAGGCGGTGTGGGCAGATCTCACAATTACCATGCTAATTCCAAAGGTGGGGCTTTTCGTGATGCCGGGGGCGGATTACGCAGGCAAGGTCTCAGTGGTAGATATAGGAGTTCCGCTCGAATCCTTGTCGCTGCCGGCTGCCGAGGTCAATGCCATAGAAAGGCTCGATGCTGCGCGCATGCTTCCTCCTCGTCCCATGAATATGCATAAGGGAGACAGAGGTTGCGTGGCGATAGTCGGCGGTTCGTCCATCTATAAGGGAGCCCCGCTGCTGGCCGCGCTGGGCGCCCTCAGGGGCGGAGCGGGGATAGCGTTATTGGTGCTCCCGGAGGAGATTTCTATGCCGCTGGCTGCCGCGCTGCCGGAAGCCATCATCTTGCCTGCACCGTCTCGCGAGGGCGGTTTGGCTCAAGAGGCGTGGGAGGGCGTTATAGTTCCGTGGTCTAAGAGGATAGATGCTCTCGTAATAGGTCCCGGCATGGGACGCGGCAAAGAGGCGATGGCCTTGGTGAGGCGCGTCTGGGATGAATGGAGAGGCCCGATGGTGGTCGATGCCGATGCTCTGTATTGCTTGAGTCAATCCGGAGAATTGCATCGCAGAGACGACGTGATGCTTACGCCTCACGAGGCTGAAGCCGCGAGATTGTTGGAGAGCGATGCGTCATCCGTTGGCAATGCCCGCCTTGCTGCGGTCAAGGCGCTCGCCGAGCGATACGGGCCCGCACTGTTGAAGGGTCCTCGCACGCTGATCTGCGATGGCCGACAGACAGCGGTGATTTTAGAAGGTCATCAGGCGCTATCCGTTCCGGGGTCCGGCGACGTGTTGAGCGGCCTGGTCGGCGCCTTCATGGCAATGGGGCTTTCTCCTTATGAAGCCGGCGTCGTCGGTGCTCACATCCACGGCAGGGTCGGAACTATTTTGTACGAAGAGGGCGGATTCGACGGCCACTTGGCCAGGGAGATAGCGGACCATATCCCACGGGTCGTTGAGGAGCTGCGCTATGTATAAACGCAGGCACAAGATCGATTGGGATGAGGAATTCAAAAAGACCACCCGCAGCCGTTTGAGGGGCGTCAGGGCTACGGCTGTGGCGTTTGTGGCTGTAATCTTATTTTTAGCCGCTGTAAAGGTTACCCATAGAGAACTTCCCATGGGTGAGCTATTTTTGGTGATGGGCGGGCTCGCTGCAGGTACATTTATACTCATTTTGTTGGGCAGAAGGAGCAGCAAATAATGGGGGTAGCTCCTGAAGGGATGACGCCTTTTCATTTCGTCTCGCACTCAGAGGTCGAGACGATTTTTATGGGTACGCATATCGGCGCGGTGCTGTATCCGGGATTGGCGGTGTTATTGGAAGGAGAGCTCGGCACTGGCAAGACGACGTTAGTCCGCGGCATGGCGGAGAGCCTCGGTATTTCGGGCGTGCGAAGCCCGTCTTTTACGATAATCAACGAATACGAAGGCAGAGAGCGCGTTGCTCACGTCGATCTCTTTCGCCTGAGCTCAGATGAGGTGGAAATGCTCGGGTTGGAGGAATATCTCGACGGAGGGTATATTTTGCTCGTGGAATGGCCCGCACCGGCTCTGAAGGAACGCCTCTCGGAATATTGGAGTGTGACGATCGAGTTTCTCCCACAAGAGGGCGAGTGCGCGAGGAGGATATCAATATATGCCTGCGGCGAGAGAGCCTGTGAAGCTCTAAGAAACGCTTGTGAGCGCCTTTGTAAGGTGACGAAACGACAATGGCGTTAGTGCTTGGCATAGATTGTTCTACTCTATGGACTTGTGTGGGCTGCGTTCAGGGTGGCTCCCTTTTGGGCGAGATCAATGTGAACCTGGGCAGGAAAGAGGCTTCCTCCCTTCCGCTGCTCGTTCAAAACCTCTTGAGGTCGGTCGACAAAGGGTTTTTAGACATAGATCTGATATCCGTCACCACTGGCCCCGGATATTTCACGGGTCTCAGAGTTGGCGTGTCTTACGCTTGTGCGCTGGCGGAGGGATTGGGCGTCTCCGTCGTTTCGGTCTCGTCGCTCGAGGCCATAGCCTTTGATCTTTTGGAGGAGGGAGCCCTGGTCGTCCCGGTAATTTGGGCCAGGGGGAAATATGCGTACGCCGCGGCTTACACCATGAAAGAAGGGGAGGTGGAAGCCGTTATATCTCCTGTCTCCCTGTTGTTTGATACATTAGAAAAAAGCGTGAAAAATGTTGATCGTAGTAAAAGAATCGCGTGGGTAGGGGATGATTTAGCGAGGTTTCCAGCGCCCGCGGTCGGGGAGCGCCTCTTAAATCGTCACGGGTGCAGGGGAAGCAGCGTGGCGCTAATAGGAGAAAGGAGACGAGATCTTGCACTCTCTCCTGATGCTGTGCGCATCCTTTATCTGAGAGAACCTCAAATTGGACCGACGAAAGAATAGTAGCAATTATCGGTATTTATTGAAAAGTTTGCCAAAATTTTATACAAGACCTATCATTGCCGCTTGATTTATACATTATCCCGTGGCATAATGTTGAAGATTGTGATTACATGGGCAAATCTGGCGAGGGGGGAGATGGAAAGCGTGGCGAGGAAGTTTTCTGTGACCATCAATACTGCCTGGTGCAAGGGGTGTGGCCTCTGTGTTGCGATCTGTCCCAAGTCCGTCCTGGAGCTTAACGAGCACATCAAGGCAGAGCCAGTGCGAATGGAAGATTGTATAGGATGTCACCAGTGTGACTATTCGTGTCCGGACCTGGCCATCACGGTGACAAAAGAGGGGAGTGATTGAGATATGGCTGAGGTGGCATTTTGGCAAGGCAACAAAGCGATAGCGATGGGAGCTATAGCCGGCGGATGCACATTTTTTAGCGGCTATCCCATAACCCCGTCTTCGGAGATAGCCGAGACATTAGCGGAGGAATTGCCGAAAATCGGCGGTCGGTTCATCCAGATGGAAGACGAAATCGGCGGCATAGCTGCAGCCATAGGGGCGTCCATAGCCGGTCGCAAGGCCATGACAGCCACGTCTGGTCCCGGATTCTCGTTGAAACAGGAAAATTTGGGGTTGGCGTATATGGCCGAGATACCGCTCGTGGTGGTCGACATCATGAGAGGCGGTCCGTCTACGGGACTGCCCACCAGGGTATCGCAGCAAGATGTGATGCAGGCGAGATGGGGGACTCACGGCGATCACGCTACCATAGCCTACGCTCCTTCGTCAGTGCAGGAGTGTTTCGAGCTGACAATAGCAGCTTTTAATGCGTCTGAGCGCTTCCGTCAACCCGTCATCATATTGGGCGATGAAGTTGTGGGGCACATGAGGGAAAAGATCGTCATCCCAGATGCCGGGTCGTATCAGGTGGTAAACAGAAAGCGCCCAACTGCAGATCCGGAAGACTTCGTGCCTTATAAGCCCGATCCGAGCGACGATGTTCCGCCGATGGCTTCCTTTGGAGACGGTTATCGATGGCACGTAACCGGTCTCACTCACGATGAATGGGGTTTTCCCACGGACGAGCCAAGCGAGATCGAAACCAAGATAAAGAGGCTCGTGCAGAAGGTCAATCGCTTCCGCAAGGATATCGTGCGATACGAGGTTTTTTACGGGGAGGACGCGAAGGTATTGATTGTTTCCTACGGCAGCGTGGCACGATCCTCCTTGAGGGCAGTGCGAGAAGCCAGGCAAAAAGGGCTCAAGGTCGGGCACTTCAGACCTATAACGCTTTGGCCCTTTCCTGACGAGGAGCTTAAAGAACTGGCAAGTCAAGTCGACGTCGTGATAGTGCCCGAACTGAACTGCGGCCAGATGCTCCTCGAGGTCGAAAGAGCCGTAAATGGAAAAGCTCCCGTCGTGGGCAAGAGCTTGGTAAACGGCGAACTGTTCCAGCCCTCGGATATACTTTCTGCCATCGAGGAGGTGGCTTAGATGCCTTCTAAAGAAGTATTGGACTGGTTGCGCGTAGACTTTTTCCCTCACATCTGGTGCCCGGGCTGCGGGCATGGCATCATCATGCATGCGCTGTTGCGCGCCTTGGCGTCGCTCGGTTGCGAGAAAGAAAGGACCGTAATAGCCTCCGGTATCGGATGTTCCAGCCGCATGCCGGGTTACATAGACGCCTGCACCGTTCATACGACTCATGGGCGCTCTCTCGTGTTCGCCACCGGCATTAAGCTTGCCAATCCCGAACTTACGGTGGTAAATGTTATGGGAGACGGCGACTGCGCTGCTATAGGAGGCAATCATTTCATCCACGCCTGTCGCAGAAACATAGACATCACTGCGGTGGTCTTAAACAACTCTATATATGGCATGACGGGAGGCCAGGTGTCTCCCACAACGCCCATAGGAGCTTATGCCACGACAGCGCCTTATGGCGCCATAGACCCGCCCTTTGACCTGTGCAATTTGGCCGCCGCTGCGGGGGCTACGTACGTAGCCAGAGCCACGGTGGCGCAACCTCAACTCGTAGAGCAGTACATCAAGAAGGGGATTCAAAACAAAGGGTTTTCCGTGGTAGAAGTAATGACTCATTGCCATACCCAGTTCGGCCGCAGGAATAAGCTCCCCCGTCCGATAGACAACATAAACCGCTTCAAGCAGGTGAGCGTCACGAAGACGAAGGCTGATGCCATGAAGCCGGAGGAATTGGAAGGGAAAATTGTAATAGGCGAACTGATGGATAGGAAAAGACCCGAATATGTCGAACAATACCTCAGGCTCATCGAGAGGGCAAGGGGGCAAGTCGCATGAACGAACGTTATGAGATACGCATCGCCGGATCCGGCGGGCAGGGAGTCATCTTGGCTGCGGTCATCCTCGGAGAGGCAGCTGCCCTTTACGAAGAGGGCCTAAACGTCGTTCAAGCTCAGGCCTATGGGCCGGAGGCGCGAGGCGGGGCATCGAAATCTGAGGTGGTCATATCGAGAGAGCCCATCGATTATCCGAAAGCGGTCTCGCCGAAGCTCCAGGTCGTCTTGACCCAGGCGGCGTGTGATAAATACGCCTCGGATAACGCTGCAGATGGCATTCTAATCCTCGATGACTTTTACGTCACCAAGCTGCCAGATATAAAGGTTAAAACCCTCTGCCTTCCCATAGTTAGAACAGCCCGCGATGCGATCGGGCGCGAGGTCGTGGCTAATATGGTGGCCTTAGGGGTCATAGGGAAAGTTTTGGAGCAATGGGGCCTGTTGCGTCCCGAATCCGTCAAGAAGGCATTGTTAGCGCGCGTCCCTAAAGGAACCGAAGAGCTCAACGAAAAGGCCTTCGAGGCCGGCTACGCTTTGTTGTAGATTCGAGAGGCCATAGATCCCCCCGACCATGCGCATAAAAGTAGAAAAGATGAACAGCCGAGGGCAGGGCATAGGGAGGATCGATGGCCTCGTAACATTTGTGGACGGCGCACTTCCCGGCGAAGAAGTTGAGGCCGAAGTGGTTTTGCGCAAGCGCGATTATGCTGTGGCCAGGGCGGTTTCCATCTCATCGCCGAACTCCGAGAGGAGAAATCCTGTATGCCCGCACTTCGGCTCTTGCGGTGGCTGCCAGCTGCAACATGCCTCGTATGATTACCAGTTAAGCCTAAAGGCTGAACTCGCGGCAGATGCCCTGCGGAGGATAGGTGGTTTTAGCTCTCCCCAGATAAATCCTTGCATCCCAAGCCCAAAGAGCATAGGCTATCGGAACAAGGCCTCCTTTCCCATAAGAAAACAAGGTGGGCAAGGGACGATCGGTCTTTTCCGAGAGGGTAGCCATCGAGTTGTGCCGGTAACTTCTTGCCCGGCTGTCGAGGATTTGATTCAACGGATATTTTCTCACTTCCGTTCGCTCATGAGTGAAAGTGAGCTTCCGGCGTACGACGAGAGATCTCACCTCGGGCTCTTAAGGCATCTGGTCGTTAGAGTGGGGAGCTTTACGGGAGAAGCCCTCGTTGCGCTCGTAGTGGCTAAAGAGCCCGATGCCGACGAAAGGGCGAAGCTTAAAGCCATAGTCGAGGCAATGGCTTGCGCCTTTCCATCGCTTCGGGGTTTCGTCTTGAATGTAAATCGAAACGAGGGGAACTTCATTTGGGGCAGTAAAAATCGGACCCTTGTAGGTAAGGATGAGCTCGCGGAGCATCTGGACGATTTTTCTTTTACTTTCAGCGCCGCCTCGTTTTTTCAGGTCAACTCTTATCAAGCGCTCGACCTCTATCGATTTGTGGCCTCCGAGTTGGGGGGTGCCGGTGGTGGTAGGGTATTAGAGTTATATAGCGGCGTGGGAAGCTTGACGGCATTCTTGGCCAAAGGGACCGAAGAGGTGACGGCGGTAGAAGAGGATGCCGACGCGGTTCGTTATATGAGAGACAACATGGCCCGAAACGGTCTGTGCAACGTTAGGGCGCTCTGCGGCAGGGCGGAGGATACGGTTCATCTGTGGCACGATTGGGCGCCCCAAACAGTGGTGTTAGATCCGCCGCGCTCCGGCTGTCATCCGAAGGTGATAGCCGGTTTGGTCAGCGTGGAGCCGAGAAAGATAATCTATGTATCGTGCAATGCGGCCACGTTAGCCAGAGACGCAGCTGGTCTGTGCGAGCGGGGATATGCCGTAACCTGCGTGCAGCCTTTCGACATGTTCCCACAGACCGCGCATGTGGAATGCGTGGCTGTTTTTTCGCGCCACTTGTAAGTTGCGCGATGATTGATATGCTGGTATAATCCGCCTAAAGTTGTAGGGGGAGATTTGTCCGTCATGTCGGGTAAAAGGATTAAATTAAGTCTTGTTCTTGGTTTCAAGAGGCTGAACCGCTTTTAGGCGGTTCAGCCATTTTTTTTACCGTAGAAAAAGGAGGGAAGTATTTGACAAAGAAGATATTGATGGTGGCGGAGGAGATGGACAGAACAATAAGCCGCATAGCCTACGAGGTGGCGGAACACCTCAAAGGCCTCGACGACGTCGTGATAGTCGGCGTGCAGAGGCGCGGCGTGAGCCTTGCCAAAAGGCTGCAGAAAAGCTTTCGCGACATGGATGGCGTTGAAGTGCCGATGGGAGAGCTCGACATCACTTTGTATCGCGACGACTTGACGCTCCTTCAAGACCAGCCTCTAGTCCGAAGCACCTCGGTTCCCGTAAATATCACCGGAAAACGCATACTCCTGGTGGACGACGTAATATTCACGGGCAGGACGGTGAGGGCGGCGCTCGACGCGCTGATGGACTTGGGGCGTCCTTCATTAGTGCAATTAGCCGTTTTGGTAGACCGAAACAATAGGGAATTACCCATACATCCCGATTACGTGGGACTAAAGATTTCGACCGACAAAAGCGACGTCGTCGAGGTTAGGGTAAAAGAATGGGATGGCGATGACCAGGTGATCCTGTGGGAAGACGGTGGTGAAAGGTAATGCCGTGGAAACGCAAGCACCTCATCGATGTGGACGACTGGGAGAGGGAAGATTTCGAGCTCCTCTTAGAGCAGACTTCGAACATGGATTCGATCCTCGATCGCTCTATAAAAAAGGCCCCGGCGCTCAGGGGTAAGATAGTAGTCAACATATTCTACGAGCCCTCTACGCGGACGCGCACCTCCTTTGAGATAGCCGGCAAACTCTTAAGCGCTGACGTCATAAACTGGACCGCTTCGGGTTCCAGCGCGGCCAAGGGCGAGTCGCTTCGCGACACGATATGGACGCTCGAGGCGATGGGCGCGGATGCCGTTGTCATTCGACACGGCGAGGTCGGCGTGCCATATTATTTGGCAGAAAAGCTAAAAAAAGCTTCCGTCATAAACGGCGGTGACGGAACTCATGCCCATCCTACCCAAGCATTGCTCGATCTGTATACGGCCTGGAGGGAACTCGGATCTCTGGACGGCAAAAAGGTGGCCATAGTAGGAGACATCTTGCACAGTCGAGTTGCCAGAAGCGACATATACGCCTTTAAAGCGGTGGGAGCCGAGGTGTGTTTGTCGGGTCCTTCTACGCTTATGCCGACAGATATAAATTCGCTAAATGCTACATATGAGCCGAATATAGCCGAGGCGATCGATGGAGCGGATGTCGTTTACATGCTCCGTATCCAAAGGGAGCGCCAGGATGCCGGATTGTTCCCGTCGTTGGACGAATACCACAAGCGCTACGGCCTTACGGACAAGCTTCTCGGGAAAGCTAAAAAGGGAGCGCTGGTGATGCACCCGGGACCCATAAACAGAGGCGTCGAAATCGCTTCCTCTGTGGCGGACGGGCCTCAGAGCTTCATATTGAAGCAAGTAAGAGCTGGCGTAGCTGTCAGAATGGCGTTGCTTTATCTAATGCTTGGAGGGGTGAAAGAATGAAATGGCTCGTCAATGGGAGACTCTTTGACGGCGAGCTCCTGCGCGAAGGTCTGTGTGACCTCGTTATAGATAAGGGGAGAGTGGCCAAGATCGCCCCTGCTGGGCGCTTTGTGCCGCCTGAGGGAGCTACAAGGATCGACCTCGATGGCCGCATATTAGCCCCTGGCTTCATAGATTTACACGCTCACCTGCGCGATCCGGGACAGGAGTGGAGAGAAGACATAATTTCTGGGTCGCGCGCTGCTGCGGCGGGCGGCTTTGCGACAGTGGTGGCTATGCCGAACACGGATCCGCCTATAGATCGCTCCTCGCTCGTGCGCTATGTGTTGGAAAGAGGCCAAAGCGCGGGGGCTGCCCGCGTGCTTCCAGCTGGAAGCGTGACCAAGGGAAGGCACGGCCAGGAGCTGGCAGAGATGTGGTTTATGGCGAATGAGGGGGCGGCCATCTTTACCGATGACGGCCTTCCCGTTTCGACCGCCCATCTTTTGAGGACGGCTCTGCTATATGCCGACGATCTCGGCATGGCTATAATGGAACACCCGGAGGAGCTTTCCTTGACGAAGGATGCCCAGGTGAATGATGGCCCGTGTGCGGCGCGGAGCGGCCTAAAAGGAGCGCCTAAGGCGGCCGAACTGATAGCCGTCGAGAGGGGGATCGCCCTGGCAAAGGATACGGGCGCTCATCTTCACCTGACGCACCTGAGCGCCAAAGAATCCTTGGAGGCAGTGCGTCGGGCCAAGAAGGATGGGATAAATATAACGTGCGACGTCACGCCCCATCACCTCACGCTCGATGAGTCTTTGATAGAAAAGAGCGGCTACAGCGCAGCATACAAGGTAAATCCGCCACTTCGTACAGCGCACGATTTAGAAGCACTTTGGGAAGGGCTGGCCGATGGGACCGTCGATGCCATTGCCACCGATCACGCACCTTATCACCTGGACGAGAAAGACCTTCCATTCCAAGAGGCTGCTTCTGGCATCGCCTCGCTGGAATGCGCCGTGGCTGTTGTCTTAGACGCTTGGCTTAAGCGCGGCAAACCATTCGGGATCGAGCGCCTCTTACGGCTTTTTACCGCCGGGCCGGCTTCCGTGCTCCGCAAATCGGATTTGGGAAGGATCGAGGAGGGGAGCGTCGCAGACATTACGGCCTTGGATATCGGCAGAGAACGTCGGGTAGAGGCAAAACGCTGGGAGAGCAAAGCGCGCATCACTCCATGGGAGGGTGCCGCGCTTTGCGGGTGGCCCGTCATGACGATGCGCGAAGGCAAGGTGATCTGGGTCGACGGAGATAGTAGGCTCCATGCAGAGCGAGATTGAATTTTGCGACGAAGGGGCGATTTTGTCGGCGAAAGAGCCCTTGGGAGATGGATTGGCACATTTGACGTTTCAGGCGCCGCGTATCGCCAAAGCCGCCCGTCCAGGACAATTCGTCATGCTTTATCCCCTCTCTGAGGCGCGCTCCTGTGATCCGCTGTTGGGAAGGCCTATGGCTATAGCCGGAGCGAGTGGAGGAGCAGTAGAGATTTGCCTTTCCTTAGCAGGAAGGGGCACAGAGATCATTCATTCCCTTCCGATCGGCGTCAGCTGCAGGATGCGCGGCCCGTTGGGCTCCGGTTTTTCGGCGCCGCAGGGCAAAATTATGCTCGTAGGTGGGGGCATAGGAGTTGCCCCCCTTGTCTTTGTTAGTGCCTTTTATGGCCCGTCGGCACCCTCGATGCGCTTCGTGATGGGTGTCCCTCACAGAGGGTGGGAATCCTTCGTCAACTGGGTGGGCAGGCGAGTCCAGGCTCTGCATGTGTGGTCAGACGACGGAAGCATCGGCGAAAAGGGAAGCGCGGTGGACGCGGCTTGTGCCCTTTACAGTGGCGAGGAAATATGGACGTGCGGTCCTGTGGCCATGTTGAGATCTCTCGTCCGGCGCATCTCATGCGCCCGCATCTACGCGAGCCTCGAACGGCGGATGGCTTGCGGTTACGGGGGGTGTCATGGCTGTGTCGTGCCCACCGCAAACGGCCCCAAGCGGGTTTGTCGCGATGGACCGGTCTTTGATGCTGAGGAGGTCTGCTGGGATGAGCTCTGAAAGGTCTTCTCTTCGATGTCGTGTCGGTGGTCTCGATCTCAGGTCTCCGATCATAGCAGCTTCGGGGACGTGGCCCCATGATCCGTCATTTTGGCGCGGCGAGTTGACAGCGGGGCTTGGAGCCATCTGCACCAAGGGTATCACGAGAAACAGGCGAGAGGGCAACAGGGGGATTCGCCTGTGGGAAACACCGTGCGGATTGCTCAACAGCATAGGGTTACAGAACAGCGGCGTCGAGGCTTTTATTTCGGGCGAATTGCCAGAGATCGGCAGCCGCGACGTGTCGCTCATAGCCAATGTGGCCGTAGAAGATCTCCCTTCCCTTGCGGAGGTGCTCAAGCTTCTTGCCTCTGTAAAAGACCAGATAGATGCCGTTGAACTCAACATATCTTGTCCGAACGTAGACGAAGGCGGGATTGCTTGGGGATCTAACCCCGAGAGCACGGCAAAGGCTGTAGCCTGCGCGCGCTCTCTTTGGGGCGGTCCGCTTTGGGTCAAGCTTACGCCCCACGCTTGCGACATTGTCAAGGTGGCCACCAGTGCCCAAGAGTGCGGCGCGGACGCTTTGGTGGTCGCCAATACGTGGCTCGGCATGGCCATAGACGTGGAAAGCGAAAAACCGGTCTTCGATAGGGTCGTAGCTGGCCTTTCCGGTCCTGCGGTCTTTCCGTTGGCACTGCGGTTGGTCTGGGAGGTGGCAAGGTGCGTCTCTATCCCCGTGATCGGATGCGGAGGCATAGCGGAGGCAAGGGATGTCGTGGCGATGCTGTTTGCAGGCGCGTCAGCAGTGGAGATGGGCACTGCTCTTTTTTTAGATTTAAACTTACCGGCAAAATTTACACTGATATTAAAAGAATACATGCAACGCCATGGCTACGCCTCGACAGAGGAAATGGTCGGAGTTGCATCGCACGCTGGAGGGATTTAACATGAAGGATGGACCGTCTTTGATATTGGCCTTGGACTTGAAAAGCCTCGACGAAGTGGAGATGTTGCTGTCGCGCGTAGGAGACATGGTTGAGCATATCAAAATTGGACCGCGCCTCCTCCTTTCGGGCGGCCCCCAATGGGTCGCTTCTCTCGCCAGCAAGTGGAGGGTGTTTTTGGACTTAAAGCTCCATGACATACCCAACACCGTCAGAGGCGCAGTCGAGGCGTTGTGCAATATGGGCATCTGGGCCGTAACCGTCCATATTGCCGGGGGCAGGGATATGATGAGCTCTGCGATCGAGGCGAGGAGCTCCGAGGGTCCTTTGTTGTTTGGCGTGACGATTTTGACGAGCCTCGACGAAGCCGGGTGGCGCGCGGTTTCCCCTGGATCCAGTATGGATGAATGCCTGAAGGCACGAGCGAGCCTTGCGGCCGAGGTAGGGCTTGACGGGGTAGTGTGTGCGCCCACAGATCTACCTTCGGTGCGCACAATTATCGGGAGCCGGTGCGTTACGGTCGTTCCTGGCATAAGATTTGCCCCTCACCTTGACGATCAGAGGCGCACGTCACATCCGTCTGAAGCCGTGAGGATGGGCGGGGATTTCCTCGTGGTGGGACGCCCGATACTCGAATCCCCGGATCCGCGGAGCGCGATCGATCGGATAAAAGAGGAAATGGAGGAGGGATGGCGTTGCAGGAAGGCGGATCTATAGAATCTAAGCTGATAGCTATGATGAGCGCGAGCGGCGCACTTTTGGAAGGGCACTTTCTCTTGACCTCTGGGCTTCATAGCGGCAACTACCTACAGTGTGCTATGTTATTGCGTTATCCTGAAAACGCGGCGTTCGTAGGTGAGGCAATAGGCCGACAAGTGGCTAAGTTGAATCCGGAGGTGATCGTCTCGCCAGCCTTGGGAGGCATTATAGTGGGACATGAAGTGGCAAGGTGGTTGGGGGTGGAGTTTTTGTTCTGCGAGAGGGAGAATGGCAAGATGAAGCTCAGACGCTTTCCTCATCCTGGACACAGGAGAGCCGTGGTGGTTGAGGACGTTATAACCACCGGCACGTCCTCTCGCGAAGTGGGAGAGTACATCGCTCAGGGAGGAGCTGACTGGGTGGGCACGGCTTGCATAGTTGACAGAAGCGGCGGTAAGGCTGGTTTTCCTACGCCGCTTTTCTCTCTGTGGCGCGTGAGCTTTCAGACGTACGAGCGCGACTTGTGCCCTCTCTGCAGGGCCGGCATTCCTCTGGTAAAGCCGGGCAGCCGATAAGGAAATTGGTAAAATTAAAAATAATCGTTATTTTTTTACTTATACTGTTCTGCACTGTCTCTCCCGTCGAGGCGTGGGAGCTCGCGGTTTCTGATCCGTGGCTGGCCGTGGTCGCGCGTTTTGTGGGCGGGACGGCTGTGCAGGTGCGGCCACTTGCCACGTGGGGAGACCAAGGCGAAGTCATGGCCCTGCGGCAGAAGACCGATGCTAACGTTCCTACCCTTAGGCTCGTTTGCACGAACCCCAAGAATGGGACAAAATGCCTTTACAGTGTGCTACCTGTCCCAGGAGAGAAGATGGGATCCCTGTTTTTCGATCCTGCCTCCCTTCCCTTTATCGGGCAACGCCTGCTACAGTTGTTGAGCGAGTGGGACCCCGGAAACTATTCTCTGTTTCAGAGGAGGTTGGCTGAGTTTCAATCCCGCCTCGATGGGAATTTGGCCATAGGGAGGAAACTGATCGCAGGGCTTCCAATATTAGACCTCACTTTTCTGACGACCCCCTGGTTACAGGCTGCCTCGGGCGATCTCCTGCGCCCGCCCGAGGGCCATTTTGAGACCTGGAGGTGCGGGGAAGGGACAGGTCTCTTAGAGGAGTGGCTTTCGAGGGCGCAAAAAGAAAAGAGGACAGTCGTGGCCGATGTGTGGACTCCTGCCGTAGTGAAGGATAGGCTCGCTAATTTCACGGGGTCGGTCGTCTTTCCTCCTCCCTCTCTTGATTTGGAGTGGACGCTCTACCTCCACGACCTTTATCTCGCACTCATATCAGCTACCGCCGACCGATCTTGAGTTATATGGGTTTTGCCGTGCGCAGGCGATATACTGCTGCGGCTGTTATGCTCAAGTCTCCCTCTGCAGTGGATACAACGAGCGCTCCGTCTGGACCTATGGCTTTTGCGACGCCGCGCAACGCCTTTTGGCCCGATTCTACGACGACCTCCTGACCGAGCGTGCCGCAGCGCCGTTCGTATTCGTGCAATAGCTCCTCTTTTTTCCCTTCATACAACGTTTCTTTTGTCCAGCGATATATCTCTTTTGTTATGGCAGCTACGAGTTCTTCCCTGCAAACTTCATGCCCGAGGATGTCGCATAGCGAGGTAGCCTGCTCTCGTAATTCATCGGGGAGAAGGTTCGGTAGGATATTGACGTTGACTCCTACGCCGATTATGGAGTAGATGACGCGTTCTCCGACGGCGGTCGTCTCGCCCAAAATGCCGCACAGTTTTTTTTGGTCGTATAAAATGTCGTTCGGCCATTTAACTTGAACTGCGAGACCGTAAACTTTCCCCATCGCTTCTGAAACGGCGACGGCGGCTGCAAGGCTTAGGAGCTGCGCGTCGCTTAGGGGGATAGTCGGGCGCAGTATGGTCGACATGTAAATCCCGCCTCTTTCGGGGGAAAACCAACGCCTGCCCAGCCTTCCGCGTCCGTTGCTTTGGCATTCTGCGAGCACTAACGCCCCTTCAGGAGCTCTGCTTAGTGCGAGCTCTTTGGCCAATTCCTGGGTAGAAGAGAGCGTTTCTCTGAAAAATATAGGATGGCCGAAGGGGCAAGACGTGAGCGCTTTTTCGATGACTTCGAGATCTAAATTGCGCGTGCTCAAATTATGTCAGACTCCTCTCTATAGTGCTGTAAATTCCACCGTCAACGAGATAAATGGCCGTCTCGGCTTTAGGCGATAGCGCAGGCGCTAAAAGGAACCGAACAGGAGGAGTAAATTGCCGATGACCGAAGTAAAGATAAACTCTATAATAATCTCTTCTTCCAATCTTCGTAGATAAGGAGCGCTTCCGATCCGAAGAGCGCCGTCGGCTGAGTGTCCTATGCAGCCGTTGAGGAATAAAGAAAGAACATCGGCGGCGCCGATCGATATGAGAGATCGAAAAAGCCCTAAGGTCTACGATAGCCGATATGGCACGAGGTTAATAAAACCATCGGCAGCAATGATATAATAAATTACAAATTCTTTTTGGACAGAATCTGAGTAAAATCTTTTTATGGGAGGCTTTGCCATGAATATGTTACCCGTTTCTACGACGATGGAAGAACTGCGCTCGATCTTCCGCGAGCTGCAGGACAGCCTTTGACCCCCTTGAACTTGAAAGTCAGGTCAACGATCTATTAGCCGACAGTTCTTCTCCCGAGTTTTGGTCGCGATCTGACTCCAGCGAAAAACTAAGAGCTTTGTCTCGCATCCAGGAAAAATTAGACCTTTGGAAGAGGCTGAGCCGTGAATTCGAAGAGGTCGAAGCGCTTGCGGAAATCTTAGACGAAGAAGAGGATCCGGAGTTGTTGGAGGAGTTTTACTCTCGCGCAAGGGCGCTGAAAGATGAAATCGAATCGTTCCAGATAAAACTCCTAATGGACGAGGAGCATGACAATTGCAATGCCATATTGAGCATTCATCCTGGAGCGGGGGGGTTGGACTCTCAGGATTGGGCCAAAATGCTTTTGCGCATGTACTTGCGCTGGGCGGAAAGGCGCAAGTATGATGCGGAAGTGGCAGAATTGCTCGAGGATGAAGGGGCTGGCATCAAGTCTGCCACCGTCTTTATTAAGGGCCAGTTTGCATATGGTTATTTGAAGGCGGAGCGCGGCATCCATCGCCTGGTGCGCATATCTCCCTTCGATGCCGCAAGAAGACGGCATACGAGCTTTGCCTCCGTTGAAGTGCTGCCCGAGCTTCCAGAGGACGTAGATGTCGAAATCCGCCCGGAAGATCTCAAAATAGATACGTTTAGAGCGAGCGGCGCAGGCGGCCAATACGTGAACATGACGGACTCGGCGGTGCGCATAACCCACTTGCCTACAGGTTTAGTGGTGAGTTGCCAAAAAGAGCGCTCACAGCACATGAACAGGCAGGTGGCGATGAAGATCTTGAGGGCGCGCCTATATGAACTTCGCCTTCAGGAACGACAGGCAGAGCTGGAGGCGATTCAGGGTGAGAAAAAGGAGATAGGCTGGGGCAACCAGATCCGCTCCTATGTTTTGCACCCTTATACGCTGGTGAAAGACCATCGCACCGGCGTAGAGATAGGCAATGTAGCCGCTGTACTCGATGGAGATATAGATCCTTTCATCGTGGCTTTTTTGAAAAACCACAAGGTCAATACTATGAATAGGTGATGAAGATTACCATGCGTAAGACATTTAAGGTGTTAACCCTTATCTTTTTTTACTTTACCGTCGTATGTACAACGGCGAAAGGAAGCCCCTTTGTACCGGCAGAGCCAATCCTTCCTGTAAACGAGGTAAGGCCAGGTATGAAGGGAGAGGTTCATACTGTCGTGAAGGGAACCGAAGTTATCTCCTTCCCGGCGGAAGTGCTCAGCGTGGTTCCCCAATCTGACCATCCGAAACAGCTCATCTTGATTCGAACGAGCGGCCCTCTGGTGGAGCGAATCGGGGGGATCGCCGCCGGAATGAGCGGTAGCCCATTTTTCATCAATGGCAAGCTCGTGGGCGCTATAGGATACGGCTGGGAGTTTAGCGATCATCGACTTGGCCTCGTGACGCCGATAGAGGAGATGGCTTCCGTGTTGGACTGGCCTGAAGCCATCCCGCCATTTAGTCTTTCCTCTCCGCCCCAGAAGGAGCGGTTGCCCGAGGGAGCCATCTCGGAGGCAGGCACCAAGATGGCTCCGCTGGTGACTTCGGGCATAAGCACGAGAGGAGCCCGACTAATCGGCGATTCGCTCAACTTAGATGCGATCTCCTTGCCTTCTTCGAGCGAAGGAGGCCTTCCTGTGGAGTATAAGGCTTCCCTTAAACCCGGCGACTCGGTTGGGGCGCTTTTGGCCTGGGGGGATGTAACAGTGGGAGCTACCGGCACGTTGACGGCCGTCGGTAAGGATGGGCGCTTCGTGGCCTTTGCTCATCCCTTTTTAAACCGCGGTTCTGTAGCGTATCCCTTGAGCCGTTCCTGGGTGCATGAAGTTATACCCAGCGTGCGCAGCCCCTTTAAGCTCGGCACCCCTATCAGCATAGTGGGCATGATTACACAAGACCGACCTCAAGCCATAGGTGGGAGACTGGGGTTTTTCCCTCCGGCGGTTGAGGTTTCCCTGCGCTTCCGCAACCAAGATACCGGCGCCGAAGTCGCCAAACGGTTCCAAATGGTCGATGACCCTTTCCTGATCAGTGAAGTGGCCCCCGGAGCCGTAATGGGGTTATTGGATGATCTATGGGGACGGGTGGGCGAAGGCACGATCAGATTCACCTTCACAGTGGAGGGGGGCGGCTTCCCGGGGAAGTTCAGCATGAGAAATGTCTTCTTTTCCGATAAAGATGCAGCCCAAATCTTGACGAATGAGGTTAAAGGCCTTGTATCTATATTTGTTTTGAACCGATTTCAGGAAATTCGCCCTCTCGGCTTTCATCTCGACGTTGAGGTGACAAGACTTCCTAAGATCCTGTACATCGAGAATTTAGAGGTAGAAAACCGGAGCGTTAAACCAGGCGACGAGATTCCAATTAAGGTGACGTTGAGGCCCTATCGCGGCGAGGCTCAAGTCAGGAATTTCTCGCTTCGCGTGCCGGAGGGGACGAGCGGAAGATGTGAAGTGATAGTGAGAGGTGGAGGCATAGCTGAGCCGGAGCAGAGATCCCTTTATGAGGGATGGCGGTCCATAAGGAGTCTGACCCAACTTCTCAAAGAGCTCGAAGCCAAAGAGTCGAACGACCAGATTATAATCGAGCTTTTAAGATATGAGGGAGCCGGTAAAGGAGTGGACTCAGAAATAGAGGAAGAACCCGAGCTGGTCAGCGAGATGAAGGAGAAGCGCATGAAGGAAGGTTCCCTTAGAGTTTTTCGCTCTTCTTACTATGTAGAGGGGTTGTTGCGAAAAGCCATAACAGTAGAAGGTGAAGAAGCTGAAGATTAAAGTTCTCGCCGACGGAGATGTCGAATAGCAACGAAAGACCTGGTTTCATTGTAGCAATCGGCAGAGGAACCATCGCCTTTTTGGAAGTATTGGGATGTTACGTAGTTTTTGCATGTAGGTCGCTGGGCGGCCTATGGCGACATACATGGAGCTTGCGCGATCTCGTGGAACAGTTGGAAAGAGTGGGCGTTGGTTCTGTTATCATGGTCTCCATAACCAGCGCGTTTACGGGTATGGTCATGGCCGTTCAGACTTTAGATCAGTTTTTGCGATTCGGCGCAGGTGAATATATCGGCGGCGTGATCGCTTTGAGCCTCATAAGGGAAATGTCGCCAGTGCTAACGGGACTTGTGGTAGCTGGGCGCGTGGGGGCGTCTATGGCTGCCGAAATCGGCACCATGCGGGTCACAGAGCAGCTCGATGCCCTCAAGGCTTTTGGCCTGAACGACGAGGTTTTTGTGGGGGCGCCGAGAATAGTGGCTTCGATGATAATGCTGCCCGTATTGACGATCTATTCCTTCGCCGTCGGCATAGGAGGAGGCTATCTCTATGTGGTGGCCCATGGCGTGCATCAGAGCACTTTTAGGCGATCTATCGAGGTCCTTGTAGATCCTTACGACGTCTACGGCGGTTTGTTAAAGGCTCTTATTTTTGGCCTAATCATAGCGACCGTGGCGTGTAGTGAGGGTTTCCGCGCCGGCAACGGTGCCAAAGGGGTCGGCGAAGCTACTACTCGAGCTGTTGTGTGGGGTGATATGTTAATTTTGGTCTTCAACTATTTCCTCTCCACCTTCCTCTTCGGGGGTGGGGGTTAGTGGAGGAGATATTAAGGGTAAGAGAGGCATTTAAGCGGTTCGATGATCATCAAGTGCTTAAGGGCGTGAGCTTCTCGCTGGCTGCCGGCGAAGCGATGGCTTTAATGGGGCCATCCGGGTGTGGGAAAACCACGGTCTTGCGCCTCGTCTTGCGCCTCGTTGATATCGAAGATGGAGAAGTTCATCTATTCGGCCACAACGTAGCCGAAGCAGACGAGGAAGAACTAATCGAACTGAGGCGAAGGATCGGTGTCGTCTTCCAAGGAGGGGCGCTTTTTGACTCGATGAGCGTGGGAGAAAACGTGGCCTTTCCGTTGTATTATTGCTTGGGGGTCAAAGATAAAAAAGCCGTAAGTGAACGTGTCGAGGAAATCCTGACAGCCGTGGGACTCGAAGGCGCAGAGAGCCTTCTTCCAGCTGAGCTATCCGGCGGGATGAGAAAGCGCGTTGCAATCGCGAGGGCATTGGTTTATCGTCCTCGGTTATTGCTTTTGGACGAGCCGTCTACGGGGCTTGATCCGATCACGGCAAGGCTCATAGACGAGCTCGTTTTGAAGTTGAAAGAGACGTTTAATGTTGGCGTGCTCATGGTCACTCACGACATAGTTTCTGCTCTCGGCGTCAGCGATAAGATATCCTTAATGGATGAAGGTCGCATAGTATGGGTTGGCACGCCCCTTGAGTGGCATAAGTCGCAGGACCCGAATGTCTTGCGATTCGCCTCTGGACTCAGAGCCGTGAGGAGAGGTGGGCAGGTTGAGCCGTGAGCTGAAGGTCGGGATAGCAACCTTCGTTGCCTTGGCGCTACTCGGAGGGTTGGTCTTCGTCACGGGCGGCAAATGGTGGCGAGAAAAAGGTTACGAAATAGAAGTGCTTTTGGAAGACGCCTCCGGTCTCAAAAGCGGTTCTCCTGTTTACATATCGGGCGTTGAGGGAGGGTACGTGATAGGGGTGTCTTTGATTCCCGCAAGAGCGTCGGTCAAGATATCGGTGCGCGAGGGGTATAAAATACCAATCGACAGCAGCTTCATAGTTGACAGGGGAGGATTGTTGGGGGAGGCCAACTTGAAGATCTACAGAGGGCAGAGCGAAGAATATCTTTCGCCCGGGAGCAGCGTCAACGGAAGGTCCCAGCCTGGAATGGACGAGTTGGTCGCTGAAGTGCAAAAAAATCTCCAGATCATGGAGGACATCTTTAGTAGGATAAAAGAGATCATGGACGATCAAGAGATTTGGGAGGCCTTTAGGAAAGCCTCTATAGATCTCCCTCATCTCATTGCAGATGTGCGGGTGGCGATGCAACGCCTCTCGAACGTTGCAGATCAAGGAAAAGCCTTCCTTGAAAGAGTTCAGACAGACGTTGGCGTCCTCACCGAGCGTTGGTCCAGCCTGTCGGGAACGCTGGAGGGGGTTGTAAAAGAAAACGACGAAGACTTGAGGATGACTATAACGAAGCTGAGATCGTCTGTGGAACGGATAGACTCAATAATAACCGATTTCGACGTTGATGGAGAAGGCGGGAAAGATTTGAGGCGCGCTGTAAAGGGGCTGGGGGACGCAACCCAGAGCCTCGCTGAGTTGGCGAGAAATCTTGACGCTGCTTTATTTGAAGATGGAGAAGGAAAATTGCCTGCTCTTTTAGAGGATGTAACGGAAACAACATCACAGGCCAGTGAGCTTTTGAAAGAAGTGCAATCTTATCGGATTAGCGGAAGAACCTACGTTCATCAGATGACCTCTGGCGAGGATGAAGAGCTCATGATGGATGTGGGTTTAGATATAGGTAAGGTAAACTCCCCGTGGTTCCTTCGTCTCGCGGGCGAGGACTTGGGATATGATGACGCATTTACCGGTGCCTTCGGATACCGTGCCAGATGGGGTGAGCTATGGGGAGGCTATGTCCACGGAGATCTGGGCGGTGGAGCGCTTTGGGACATGAAGACGATCGGCCTGCCGCTCGCCATTTCTTGGCAGTGGTGGGATGAAGATGGGGGAAAATGGTATGTCCAAGGCGAGTGGCGCGTTACAGACCGTTGGGGGCTATTCTATCGCCATTACGAGGGCGATGATGACACGGAATCGGTCGGCGTCTCCTATAGATTCTGAGGGAGGGCATAAGAAGTGTTCGTAACATTCGAGGGGATCGATGGAGCAGGCAAGAGCACTCAAGCGGCCCTCTGCGCAGAGTGGTTAGGGGGGCTTTTGGGAGATTCAAATATCCTCTTGACCAAGGAGCCGGGAGGCTGGCCAGGGGGAGAGAGTTTGCGCGATGCGCTGCTTTCTGGGGGTTTGAGCGATCCCTGGGGTGAGCTCTACGTGTTTTTGGCCGACCGTCTAGAGCATGTAAAAAGAGTAATCAGACCGGCTTTGGAGGAGGGCAAAACCGTAATTTGCGAGCGCTATATAGATTCCACTCTGGCCTATCAAGTGTGGGGAAGAGGGTTGTCGCTCAAGAGAGTTAATGAATTAATCCAATGGCACAATTTCCCCATGCCAGATCTCACTTTGCTCTTCGACCTTCCCCTCGAAGAAGCCTTGCGTCGTATGAATGCGAGAGGAGAAAGAAACGAGTTAGAGGGCGAGGTTTTTCTCTCGCGCGTCCGCGAGGGGTACAAAAGCATAGCAGGCGAGCATGATAGGATCAAAGTGGTGGACGCCGCTTTGGATGTGTGGTCTGTTCATGAAATTGTGCGCGACATAATCGCGCGATGCTTGTTCCAATGAAGGTCGATCGATCCAAGAGAAAAAACGAATGGGAGACCCAAAAAGCTTTACGCGGTCGCCGCGATCTCGTGGGTGCGGCCTCCGGCGTCGAGAGCGGGGGATTCGAGGACCATTTTGCTTCAGCTGAGATTGCGTCATTGCTCGAAGAGCTCGAAGAATTGTCGGATCAGCTCATCCGTTTTCCGTCGCAATTACTCCTGGGCAAGTATAAGAAGTTGGTAAGGGTGTTGCTCCAGATGGCCGTAGAGGGGATGCGAATAAAAAAGGAACTTCGGTGGAAGCGCTCGGAAAGGACGCTTCTGTTGGCAGTAGAAAAAGCCGATTCTGCGCTCGATTCCCTTGAGAAGGCCATCCTCAGAGAGTCCGAAAGGGTGGAGATTTTGAAACTTGTGGAGGAGATCAAAGGTTGCCTGATCTCTCTCTTTTTGTAAGAGAAAGCAGCGCTTTTCAAAGTTTAAAGGAGGCATCTCTGCAGGGCAAGAAGCCTCATGCAGTTGCTTTTGTGGCGCAAGCCCCCCTGCACGAAACTGTTTTAGCCGAGGTGGGCAAGCTCTACCTCTGTGAGGGCGGCAGTGGCGAAGATGAATGTCGGTCTTGCCGGGCTTGGGATGGAATTAGCCACCCCGATCTCATAATGGCTGGCTCTTTTGACAGACCTCCTGGAATTGACGACTGCCGCCGCATGTCGGCTGAGCTTTTTCTTGCTCCGGTCGTATCGCCATTGAGACTGGGCGTGATATGTGCTGCCGATAGACTGTCGTTACCGGCTGCCAACAGCCTTTTGAAAATAACCGAGGAGCCTCCGCAAAAGGGGGCAATTCTACTTTTGATGGAAGAAGCCAAGCTCATCCCTACGCTCCAAAGTCGAGTCTGGACCTTTTCGTTATACGGAGTACAACCTCTTTCTCCCTTGTCCTTGCCGGTTGGATGGGAGGAGTGGTTGAAACTGCTCAGCAAGCTTCAAGATATGGAAAGCAGCGAACTTGACTTGACGCTCATGCGCTTGTCCATGGGGTGTTTGGAGGAGGGACTTATCGATATGGCCCAAGAGATTGAGGAGCTACGCCTGATCTCCTTTAGAGGTCATCTTGATCCTGCTATGGTGGCAGATTTCCTTTTTGCCTTGTTTGAGGAGGGTATATCAATTGAGGACATATCTTGTGATCTTTGGCAAGCCGCGTTACCTGGGCTTGCTTCGCGCGGAGGACGAAATCTGCGAAGGGGTTTCGAAGAGAGCTTTCGTGGTGATCAATACAAGCAGAGGCGCGGAAGTGGCGGTAGTAGCCGGAGAACTCTCCGAGGAACAGGTGGAGCGCTATAGCAAATGTTATACCGCCGCCGACGGGAATGGCGCACGAGACAACGTAGTACCGCTGCAAGAGGTCTCCTTAATCCGCGCCGCTACCGAAGATGAGATAAAGGCGATGCAGCTTCATAGAGAAGAAGAGGACGCTATCCTTATAAGGGCCCGGGAGCTGTTGCGGCTACACAAGCTCCCCATGAAATTAGTAGACGCGGAATTCATCTTAGATAGGAAGAAGTTGTTTTTTTATTTTACCGCGGAGCAACGAGTCGATTTTCGTTCCTTCGTCAGAGACCTGGCCAGGGAGTTCCATACGCGGATAGAGCTGCGCCAGATAGGTACGCGAGATGAAGCGAAGGTGGTAGCAGGCCTTTCGCCGTGTGGGATGCCTTGTTGTTGCGGCTACTGGATGCATCGTTTCTATCCTGTGTGCATCAAGATGGTAAAGGAGCAGAATTTAGCCTTGAACCCCGCCAAGATCTCCGGTCTCTGTGGCCGTCTCATGTGTTGCATAGGCTATGAGCATGCCAACTACGCCGACCTCTGGAAGGATCTGCCATCTCCGGGCTCCAAGATCAAGACCGACTCGGGAGCTTTTGTTGTAGTAGGCGTTGACGTAAACCAGAGAGCAGCACGGGTTTTGACCCCCGACTCCATAGAACTCCGCGTGCCGGTGGGCGAGTTCGAAGAGTTTAAAGAACGCGTTATGAGGGGAGAACGGTGGGACGGAGGAAAACCTACGTTTCCAGTGAGCGCTGGTCTGTCTGACATAACGGAAGCCACGGATGCAATCGCCTGCAATTCGACGGTTTCCCGTGACGCGCCTCTTCAACCATCCGATAACAAAAGGCCCGAGGATGAGAAGAACAAGGCTAAGAGAAACCGCCGCAAAAAGAGAAACACGTCTGCGCCTGGGAAGGGTCGTCCAAACGAAAAGAATACCAAATCTCCTAAGCCCGATGCCGCTAAAGAAAGGGCACGAGATCGGCAAAGCGGGTGAGCCAAGATGGCCATACTTAACCTCCTCAAGGAAAAACTGAAAAGTGTCAAAGGTAAGTGGAGCGAGGGGGTGTCTGCACTTTTCGATCTGCGCTCGGTTGACGAGTCCTTTTGGGAAGACTTAGAGGCGCTTCTCATAGCTGGTGATGTCGGCATAGATACCGCCTCTTCCCTTGTAGAGGAACTGAAAGAAAGGGCCAAAGAGGAAAACATCAGAGACGCTATGGCCCTGAAAGAGCGCTTTGCTTCCATGTTAATAGATCGAATTCAAGCGATAGGCGGCGCAGGCGAACCCTTAAGAGTTAAAGGTAGACCTTCGGTGGTCATGATTGTCGGAGTCAATGGCAGCGGCAAAACTACGACAGCTGCAAAGCTCGCAGCGCTTTGTAAGAAAGAAGGCAAAAATGTCATATTGGCGGCGGCCGACACGTTCAGGGCAGCAGCAGTGGATCAGCTCAAGATTTGGGGCGATCGCATAGGCGCGAGGGTTGTGGCGCACCCGCCGGGCGGAGACGCCTCAGCCGTCATATATGACGCAATCCACGCAGCTCGCGCTTCCAAAGCCGATCTGGTTATAGCTGATACGGCAGGAAGACTGCACACCAAGCATAACCTCATGGAAGAATTGAAGAAGATGAAGCGCGTTATAGATAGGGAAATCCCGGGCGAACCGTCGGAGGTCTTGATAGTTTTGGATGCCGTTACTGGGCAGAACGGTTTTGCCCAAGCTTCGGCATTTCATAAGGCTCTCTCTCTGACAGGGGTGGTGCTCGCCAAATATGACAGCACCGCTAAGGGCGGGATCATAATAGCCGTGGCAGATAGGCTTGGCCTTCCGATACGATATGTGGGCTTGGGCGAATCGATAGATGATCTATGTCTCTTTGACCCACAGTCATTCGTGAAGGGCTTGCTTGACATGGATTGAACACATAGGAGATCAGTTGAGAATGAGTAAAAAAATCGCTGATGAGATTACAGTTAATGAAGCCTTATGCCTTCTTTTTCGCCACAAGGCTGCGGCTATTTCCGTTTGCCTCAATGAAAGTTCGTTCTGCGTCCGACAAGAAGAGCTCATTGCGGCTATGGAACGCGGCTTTGGCAGCTCCCCGTTGGGACATTGGCTCGAAAGTTCTCATCGATGCACGGGCGAAATCGAGGATTTTTCTTCCGATGAAAGCATAGTTTTAGTGGAAGGAGCATCGTGTCGCCTCGTTAAGGCATCCGAATTGAAAAGGGCGACCGCAGGCGAGGGCTGTCCCGCATGGGTGGATTTGCCCTTCCCTTTGATCCACAGAAACGCTGCGGGCAAGCTTTCGATGAACAGCGTTGCCAGAGGTCTGCTCGAAGGAGAATATATACTGCCCTCCATCTTAGACCAAGCCTTAAAGGACAAGGAAACCCTTTGTGTCGTAAATGGCAGATCTTTTCTGCTCCGCCATCTCGGCCACGGGTATTTTACGATTGAAGATATCGATGAAGAGGTGGAGTTGGCTCGTGAAATAATATGGCAGGCGGCTGTGGGAAAAGCGTTGTTGGAACGCTTGGAACGAGAGGGCGTGAAGGTCGGGCAGCTTCCCGACAGAGACTTCCCCACTAACGGCGTGGACGGAGAGTTGATTTCGTGTTCATGGGGAGATACGCCTTTGGGCTATCTTCTCCTCAAGTTTCAAGAGAGGAGGTAAGTTGGGCTTTGTCCCCAGCAGTTAAGCTCTTTGCTGGCTTTCTCTACCCCGACGAAGACACGTTCTCGTCTGCCTTGGATCGCTTGCAGGCATTATGGGGTGACGTCCAGCACATCAGTTCGACTTTCTCCTTCGAGCATACAGATTACTATGCGCAGATATCTCCCCATCTTTTGCGGCGTTTCGCCTCTTTCTGTGGGCTTCGCCACGCCGGCAAACTATCGCGGTGGAAGCAGCAGGCAATAGAAACGGAAAGACAAAGCGGGACTCCGAGGCGAATCAATATCGATCCGGGGTACATCGATGGCGCAAGGGTTGTTTTGGCTTCTACAAAAGACCACGCGCATCGCATATACCTGCGAGATGGCATATACGCAGAGGTAACGTTGCGCTTTCGCCAGGGCGGGTGGCTTCCCTTCGATTACACATTTCCCGACTTCAGGAGCGGCGCTTATGATGCCTTTTTGGGTTTGGTGCGCGAGGATTGGAAGAAAGAAAGGAGAGAAGGACAGATTTGATAGAACGTTATCAAACAAAAGAGATGGCCGAAATATGGTCAGAGGAGAGCCAATACCGAAGCTGGCTCGAAGTTGAGTTGGCCGTGTGTCGCGCTTGGATGGAACTTGGCGCGGTGCCGGAAGAGGCATTTCGCCAGATAGAGGAGAAAGCCTCGTTCGATGTGGAACGAATAAAGGAAATCGAAAAGGTCGTCCAACACGATGTGATCGCCTTCGTATCGAACGTGGCGGAAAACGTGGGTGAAGCGGGGCGGTATGTTCACCTGGGTCTCACGAGCAGCGACGTGCTCGACACCGCCTCGGCATTGCGCCTCAAGAAAGCTACTTCTACCTTGTTAGACTCTCTCGAAGCGCTTAGGCGATCGGTCCTCGAGCGGGCCTGGACATTTAAAGACTCACTCTGCGTCGGCCGCACGCATGGGGTGCATGCGGAGCCGATGACGTTCGGGCTAAAGCTCATCAACTGGTATGATCAGCTCGGGCGGGATGCGAAGCGCCTTGAAATGGCGAGGGAAGAAATTTCCTGGGGCAAGATATCGGGCGCCGTAGGTACATATGCCCATTGCCCTCCAGAGATCGAAGCGAGGGCTTGTGCGGTTTTGGGCCTGAGGCCAGCTGCGGTATCCAATCAAATATTGCAGCGGGATGCTCATGCTCATCTGTTGGCCGTCCTCGCTATAATGGGTACTGCCGTAGAGCGGATGGCCCTGGAGATAAGACACCTTCAGCGCACTGAGGTCTTGGAGGCGCTTGAACCCTTCGGCAAAGGGCAAAAAGGCTCAAGCGCCATGCCGCATAAGCGCAATCCCATCACCTGCGAGCGGCTCTGCGGGATGGCAAGGTTGCTTCGAGGCTACGCCCAAGTGGCGATGGAAAACGTGGCGTTATGGCACGAGCGCGATATAAGCCACTCGTCCGCAGAGAGAGTCATATGGCCAGATGCCTTCCACATCGCCCACTACATGCTTAAAACTACGCAGAGGGTCGTAGTTGGGATGGAAGTGGACGCGAAGCGCATGGAAGAGAACCTCAACCTGACCAAGGGGCTCATATTCAGCCAAAGCGTCTTGTTGACCCTCGTGGATGCCGGCATGGCGAGAGACGAGGCTTATGCTGTGGTCCAGGAGGATGCGATGCGCGCGTTCAAGGAGGGCATTCCTTTCATCGATGTCTTAAGGGCGGACGAACGCGTAACCGCTCGTATCGGAGAGAGCGATCTCAAGAAAGCCCTTGACCCCAAAGGATATCTGAAACACATAGATGATATTTTTGGGCGTTTCACTCGCCCTGAGTAGAAAATAGAAAGGGGTGCGCAGTATGGCCGTTCCCGATAGGAATATGGCCCTTGAGCTGGTAAGGGTAACCGAGGCTGCGGCGATGGCGGCAGGGAGGTGGATGGGCAGAGGCGATAAAAACGCTGCCGATGGAGCGGCAGTGGAGGCGATGCGTTTCGTACTCAACACCGTCCGCATGGACGGGGTTGTCGTCATAGGGGAAGGGGAAAAGGATGAAGCACCTATGCTCTATAACGGCGAGCGATTGGGAAGCGAATCCGAGCCCAAGGTCGATATAGCCGTAGATCCGATCGACGGCACCCGGTTGACAGCTATGGGCTTGCCTGGTGCTGTTAGCGTGGTGGCTGTAGCCGAGCGCGGTACGATGTACGATCCGCGCCATATCTTTTACATGAACAAAATAGCCACAGGCCCCGAAGCGGCGGGTGAAATTGACATCGAAGCGCCGGTGCGCGAGAACCTCGCCAGAGTGGCGAAGGCAAAAAGGAAGTCTGTGGAAGATATTGCCGTGGTGATACTTGACCGTCCACGCCATGAAGGCCTGATAAAAGAGGTAAGGAGCGCTGGCGCCAGGATAAGACTGATTCAGGACGGAGACATTTCTGGCGCTCTCACTACCTGCATATCGGGAAGCGGCATCGACCTTCTCCTCGGCATAGGCGGTTCTCCTGAGGCCGTCGTGTCTGCCTGTGCCATTAAGTGCGTGGGAGGGAATATGATGTGCAAACTATGGCCCCGCAATGATGACGAGGCTTCGCGATGCCGCGAGCTCGGAATGGATCTTGACGCCGTGTTAGGCCTCGATGACCTCGTAAATAGCGATAATGTCTTCTTCGCTGCCACAGGCGTGACCGACGGAGAACTGCTGCGCGGCGTTCGTTATGAAGGGGAGCATATACGAACTCATTCGCTCGTAATGCGCTCTTTGAGCGGCACAATCCGATATGTAGAGGCTATACACCGCCTCTCTAAACTTCAGACTATAAGCGACATATCTTACGGTCCGCGCTTCGCTTAGAACGCTCCTCAAGCTGCACTTAAATAAAGGCAAAGGCGACTGCGCTTGCCAATGACAAACGGACCGATTATAATACGAACTACAATATAAACATGCGGACATAGCTCAGCTGGTAGAGCATCGGCTTCCCAAGCCGAGGGTCGCGGGTTCGAATCCCGTTGTCCGCTCCAGGGAAAGGGGAGGGGGAGGGAAATCCTCCTCCTTTTTTATATTTTGCACAGAGGACGAGAAAGCCGAACTATTACATCGCTCGGTGATTATAGACATGAGCATGACTCGGTGTAGTGTCTCGATTTTTTTGGTCCTCATGCTTGCAGAGTTATAGGGGTTGCAGGCACTGAATGTGCAGAAATTACAATCGTGTGGTTAGTGATTTGTAGACTAAAATCTGAAATTTGACTTAGCTTAGTGATAGATAGTAATATACACTTTGTCTGTGTTGCGAGTTTAAGCATAAAAACTACACAGTTGTTTTTGTAGGAGGTAAATATATTGCCTGATGATCTTATGAGCAAGATAAAGGACACGGAATCTGAAGCCCGGCGAGTTATAGAAGAAGCCAGGAAAGAGGCGCGCCGTATAATTTCCGAGACCAAGGCAAAGGCCGAAAAGATGCTCGAGGAGACCAATCAACGAGCGCGATCGGAATATCGCGAGGCGATAAATCGTATCGAGAAAGAAGCAGAGGTTGCCTCCCAGAAGATCGTCGAAAAAAGCATTGCCGAGAGTCGCAAGTTTATCGAGAAACACCGCTCTATAGTTCCTGAGATAGCTGTTTGGTTGGCTGAAGAGGTGAGGACAAGGTATGGCCATAGTAGAGCTTAAGCATGTTGACCTCTTGGTTCACTCGTCAGTCGAGAATGAGGTTGCGGCTGAAATTCAACGGCTGAGCTTCTGTGAACCTATTTCGCTTATCGGAGAAGAAGAAGACCGATCATCTCATGCAGCTAAAATGCGATTCTACGAGGAAAGGTTATCCGACGCCCGATTCGTCCTACGATTTTTAGAACCGTATTATCAAGGGAAAGAGGATAAAATAGCGTGGCTTCTGGGCGAAAGACCCAAAAGACGGTGGGAGGAGCTGGTCGGTTCAGAAAGTCAGCTCGCTCTTCAAGATTTGAGCCAGCGATTGCGGTCAATAGAGCGCAGAATGGCCGAGTTGCGTTCGGAGCTTTCAAATTTACAGGCGCAAAAAACCTTGTTGAAGCGGCTCAGTGGCTTTCCTTATCCTCTTGCCATCATTTCCGGCACAGATACCCTGAGTGCCCAAATTGGTACGATTGCCGTAGAAGAGATCCAGTCTCTTTTGGATTTACTGAAGAGCAACCTCGATCCCCAAAAATGCGAATGGTTCATTGCTCCGCCGCAAGGCAAGGATAAGGATACTCTTGTAGTTATTATCTATTTGAAGGATCTTGATTCATCTATAGCGGAGATAAGCGAAAAATGCAAGCTCTCAAGCGTTGAATTGCCGCGAGAACTTAAAGGCAAGATAGAAGACGAAATAAGAGGTATCGACGAGAAGGAAGAAAGGCTTTTGAGTGAAAGGGAAGATCTTGAGCTGGAGATTCAAAATGCGGCGGAACGTTATATTCCAGCAGTTAGAGAGCTTCACGATTATTACACCACCCTCAAAGACCGACATCAGGCCCTAAGCGAAGGCAAACATAGCGATCAGACGTCTTTCTTGAGCTTTTGGGTTCCGTTGCCCTGTATAGATCTTTTTAAGCAGAAGTTAGCGCGGTGGAGCAACATGATGGAGATGGGGATCTATGATCCGCTGCCTCATGAAGAACCACCGATCATTCTAACAAACCCTCGACTTATCCAACCATTTGAGCCGCTGACCACGCTATACGGCTTGCCCGCCTATGGAGGGGTTGATCCTACGCCTCATATGTCGCCCTATTTCTGTCTCTTTTTCGGTTTTTGTCTGGGCGATGGGGTCTATGGGGTCGCCTTGGCTTTGCTTTCTGCCTATTTGCTTTTACGATATGACGTTAAGGGTGGCTTAAAGCGCTTTTTAACGCTCTTTTTACTGTGCGGTTTGTCTTCGGTAGCGATAGGAGCGCTCACCGGGTCCTGGGCTGGAAACGCGATCGACGCGTTCGGCATTTTGAGACCCTTAAAGCCACTCAAAGACGCCGTGATGGTAGGCGACCCGACGAGCGATCCGCTTTCTTTCTTGGCAGTGGCCCTTGCCTTGGGCATTGTACAGATCCTCTACGGCCTATCTTTGGCCTTCGCGGACGCCTGGAGAAAGGGTGATCGCTTAGGAGCGGTGGGCGACAAGGGGAGTTGGATCGTCCTGATAATAGGACTTCTCCTTTGGGGAGGAGGGGCAATGGGTTATCTGAGCGGCGCTTTAGGGAATATAGGAAAGCTGTTAGCGATAGTCGGTGCGATCACGATAGTGGCCACGCAAGGCAGAACGAGAAAGAACCCCATTGCGAAAACATTGGTCGGACTGATCAGCCTCTACAACATAACATCCTATTTGGGTGATACGTTGAGTTATAGCCGTTTGCTCGCTTTAGGCATGGCCAGCGCAGTCGTCGGGATGATCATAAACACCCTTTCGGGGCTGCTCTCCGGTATTCCTTGGGTTGGACCCATCTTGGGCGTTTGCCTCTTCATTATGGGGCACATTTTTAGCTTGGCAGTGAACTCCTTAGGAGCTTTTGTGCACTCCTTACGCCTTCAGTATGTAGAGTTTTTTAGTAAATTTTATTCGGCCGGCGGACGACCCTTTCGTCCACTGTGTTACGAGATGCGTTATATATCTTTAGTTGATGAGGAAATAAAGTAGAAGAAGGGAGTGTGACGGTTTTAATGGAATTGGGTATGGTGTTTACAATCTTGGGTGCTGCTTTGGCTACAGGTCTTGCTGGCATAGGATCGGCTATCGGAGTAGGCATTGCGGGTGAGTCTGGGGCTGGCGTGCTCACCGAAGACCCTGGCAAATTTGGTTTGGTGCTCCTCCTTCAGGCGCTGCCGGGGACTCAGGGCATTTACGGTCTGCTCACGGCATTTTTTGCGATAATGAAGGTTGGGCTTTTGGGCGGGGCTCCTGCGAGTTTGACCGTATGGCAGGGATTAGGGATCATGTTCGCCTGCGTACCCATAGCTATAGGCGGATATCTTTCTGCCATCTCTCAGGGAAAGGCGTCAGCCTCGTGCATTCAGCTGATCGCCAAGAGACCTGGAGAGATAGGCAAAGCCATCATTTTGCCGGCCATGGTTGAGACGTACGCAGTATTGGCGCTTTTGATGAGCATAATTCTCTTGAATGGCATACAGATATAGCCTGTAGGGGAGACAATTATGGCCTTGCAGGATATTGTAACTAAGATAGAGTCAGATGCCCGTCAACAAGCTAAGGAAATCGTTGAGAAGGCTCAAGAACAGGCAAAAACGATCCTCTCCGAGGCCGAAAAAGAGGCCCGTGAAATAGAAGAGGAATGGCGCAAGAGGTATCAGAGGGAAAGGGATGGAATATTTAAACGGCGAGAAATTGTGGCCCATTTGGACGCCAGGAAGCTGCGCCTTGCAGCACAAAGAGAATTGATCGATGAGGCTTTCGCCGAAAGCATCAACAAGTTACAGCAACTTAATGGTGAAGAATATACAAGCTGGATGAGCGCTCTCCTTGAAGAAGCCCTTCAGAGTGTTGAGAATAAGCGTGGCGAAGTATTATTGTGTGAGAAAGAGAAAGTTCTCAATGAGGGATGGATCAGGCGCTTTAACGAAGAACATGGCACCAATCTTGTTATTGCAAAAGAAAGGCTCAGCGCGTCTGGTGGCTTTCTGCTGAGAATTGAAAGGGTGGAAGTGAATTGCACTTTTGAGAAGTTGGTTGATTTCGTCCGCGATGATTTGGAACCAGAGGTAGTGCATCGCTTCCTTGCCAGATAGGCGTGAACGAGATGACGGGAAATAAGGCGTTCGTTTATGCAATAGCCAGGCTTAAGGCGATGGAAAATCGCCTTCTCGATCGCGGTATATTTCAGCGCATGATCGAGAGCGAAGACGTCCAAGCAGCCCTTAGGATTCTTGGCGAGACCAGCTACGCGAAATGGTTTTCCTCTTCCGAGGCGGATATTTCCTTTGATCAGGTGTTGGACTCAGAACTGCAAAGCTTTTATGACGAAGTGGAGAAGTTTGTGCCCGATAATTCTCTCATTTTGCTCTTTCGCTTACCTTACGATTACCACAACGTCAAAGTGGTTTTGAAGAGCTTCATATCACAACGGTTGGGCGGAGAGAAGCGCTGGGATCTTTTGACTCCCCTTGGTTCCATCCCCACGGATGATCTCGTTTTGGCCATCGAAACCGAAGATTTTAGCTTCCTTCCTTATGGGTTCAATGTCCTTTTGCCGCAATGCCTTTCTTTGTGGGAGCAGTCACGCGATATGCTGGAGATCGAGCGCATCTTGGATGCCCATCTTTTTAATAGCCTCGTCGCTCTGTCTAAAAAGTTGCCCTACGACGGCATTGACTATTATGTGAAAGATAAGATAGATGCCGAAAACATCCGGACGGCGCTCAGGCTCAAGCGGGCAAACACCGAGGCAAATAAGATATCTGGGTTTTTCCACGAAGGAGGCACCTACACGCCAGATCTGTTAATGCGCCTGATCGAGGAGCCTTTGGAAGGATGGCAAAGGATCCTATCGTTTGGTGACGCCGTGAGCGCTTTAGAGTCTTTGCAGGAGGTTCATCAAGAAGCCGAGATGTTAGTGCAGCTGGAAAGGGTCTTAGATGATTTTCTTACAAAAATTTTAGACAAATGTCGCTATGATGCTTTTTCTCCGGAGCAAATATTACGCCACATCCATCTCAAGGAGACGGAGATAAAGAATTTGAGGATTACTCTTGTGGGAAAAACGAGCGGTGTCAGCGGAAATGTTATAAGGGGGTTGCTGCGATATGTCCCCTAAAGGGCTTTATATGGCTGCGCTGGGAGATTATGAAAGCGTGCTGCCACTTCAAGCCGTGGGCATACAGTCCTTCATCGTCAAAGAAGACATATCCGAGGTGGAGCTCGGTAAGTTGTTGCATCGCCTCATGGATGGCCAATGTGCGGTGGTCTTTGTAGTTGAGTGGCTATTCGAGCAATACGCTCATTTGATAGATGAATTTGTCAGCAATAGCGAGATCAGCGCTATCCCCATACCGAACGTCAAAGGTTCGCGAGGAATTGGCGCAGAGTTGATTAGACAGTGGGTGGAACAAGCAGTAGGCATGGACATATTCTCATGAAAAATAACCTTCTTTCTGTCCTCCTATCCATGCTATGCACTTTTGGAGGTGACAATATTGGCTAATATCGTAGGAGTCATATCGCGGATATCGGGCCCCCTCGTTGTGGCGAGCGGCATGTCGGGCGCATCTATGTATGAGGTTGTTCGCGTAGGAGAGCTTGGCCTTGTGGGAGAGATAATCGAGCTGAAAGGAGATACGGCTTCGATTCAGGTCTATGAGGAAACGTCTGGATTAAAGCCAGGAGAACCCGTCGTAGCTACTGGAGCCCCTCTGAGCGCTGAACTTGGACCAGGTTTGATCGAGCAGATATACGACGGCATACAGAGGCCTCTCAATATCATCGAAAGCGAGACCCAAAGCCCCTACATACCACGAGGCATCACTTTGCCAGCCCTTGATCGAGAAAAAAAATGGGATTTCGAGCCGCGCGTAAAAGCGGGCGAAGATGTGGAGCCCGGTGCTATCCTCGGCGTGATTCAAGAGACCATTCTCGTCGAGCATCGCGTCGTCCTTCCTCCCGGGGTTAGCGGTAAAGTGAAGGATATAAAATCTGGCAGCTTCACTGTGGAAGACGTCATAGCCGTAATCGAAGGTGACGGCTGCGCCCATGAGGTGAGAATGTTACAACGCTGGCCCGTAAGGCAACCGCGCCCCGTGGCGAGGAGGCTTCCGCCAGTCGTTCCACTTCTCACTGGACAGCGCGTCATCGATACGTTTTTCCCTATAGCCAGGGGCGGGACGGCATGCGTGCCTGGACCTTTCGGCTCTGGCAAGACTGTCATCCAACATCAGCTCGCCAAGTGGGCGGATGCGGAAATAGTGGTCTACATAGGATGTGGCGAGCGGGGCAACGAAATGACCGATGTGCTCTTAGAGTTCCCGGACCTTGAAGACCCGCGGACGGGAGAGCCACTCATGAAGAGGACAATCCTCATAGCCAACACCTCGAATATGCCTGTGGCTGCAAGGGAAGCCAGCGTATATACGGGTATCACCTTGGCCGAGTATTATCGCGATATGGGCTACTCCGTAGCCCTCATGGCCGATTCAACCTCTCGGTGGGCAGAAGCGCTCCGGGAGATCTCCGGCAGGCTCGAAGAGATGCCTGGAGAGGAAGGATACCCGGCATATTTGGGAACGCGCTTGGCCTCGTTTTACGAAAGAGCCGGTAGGGCTATATGCCTAGGAAAGGATCAAAGGGAAGGGTCCATAACGGTTATCGGGGCGGTCTCTCCTCCAGGAGGAGACCTTTCTGAGCCGGTGAGCCAAAATACGCTGCGCGTGACCAAGGCCTTCTGGGGATTAGACGCCAACCTAGCCTACCAGCGGCATTTTCCGGCCATCAATTGGCTCGATAGCTATTCCCTCTACGTCGATCGCTTGGGAGAATATTGGGATGAGCGATATGACGGCGAATGGAGCGCGCTGCGCACGGAAGCCATGTCGATCTTGGAGGACGAGGATAGGTTGAGGGAGATCGTACGCTTGGTGGGTATAGATGCTCTCTCTAAGGAAGAGAGGCTGCTCCTTGAAACCGCCAAGTCGCTCAGGGAAGATTTTCTACACCAAAACGCCTTTCACGAGATCGATACTTACGCCTCTATGGACAAGCAATTCCGCATGTTGCGCATCATTCTCACATTCCACCGCGTGGCCATGGAAGCGTTGAAGAGGGGGGCGCAGCTCAAAGACGTAACAGAGCTGGAAGTCAGAGACAAAATAACCAGGATGCGCTATATAGACGAGAAAGAGCTGGAAACGCTCGATACCTTAGAAGAAGAGATCAAGTCACAGGTAGGCCAGCTTGTTCCTGCGGAGGATGATATCTATGTTGCCTAAGGAGTATCGAACTATAAATAGCCTCTCCGGTCCGCTTATGATGGTTGAAAAGGTCGCAGATGTGAGATATGACGAATTGGTCGAGATAGAGCTATCAACCGGAGAGAAGAGAAGGGGACGGGTTCTCGAAGTGACTTCCGATATGGCCTTGGTGCAAGTTTTCGAAGGCACAACCGGCATAGATGTGAAGACCACCAAAGCTACCTTTCTCGGGAAAGTCCTCACGTTGCCGGTGAGCAGGGATATATTGGGTAGGGCCTTCAATGGTAGAGGAGACCCGATAGATGGGGGGGTTTCTATACTGCCTGAGAAGCGCCTCGACGTAAACGGTTATCCCATGAACCCATACTCCCGTGACTATCCGTCGGAATTCATCCAGACGGGCATTTCAACGATAGATGGCATGAATCCTTTAGTGAGAGGGCAAAAGCTACCCGTATTTTCCGGCAGCGGAATGCCGCACAACAACATCGCTGCACAGATAGCCCGTCAGTCTACGGTGCTGAGCGGACAAGAAACGTTCGCCGTTGTCTTCGCTGCCATGGGTATCACTTTCGAGGAGGCCTCCTTCTTTATGGAGGACTTCAGGCGCACAGGAGCGATAGAGAGGACAGTCATGTTCTTGAACCTTGCGGATGACCCGGCAATTGAGCGCATCATGACGCCACGACTTGCCCTCACCTGTGCGGAGTATCTGGCCTTTGACCTCGACATGCACGTTTTGGTCATCTTAACAGATATGACGAACTATTGCGAGGCTTTGAGAGAGATATCCGCCGCCCGCAAGGAAGTTCCTGGAAGAAGAGGGTATCCGGGTTATCTATACACCGACTTAGCGACCATGTACGAAAGGGCGGGCAGGCTCAAGGGCAAAAGTGGTTCTATAACGCAGATCCCAATACTTTCCATGCCGGAGGACGACAAGACCCACCCCATACCGGACCTAACCGGATATATAACAGAGGGGCAGATAATCCTGAGCCGCAGCCTTCACAGAAAGGGAATATATCCCCCCGTTGACGTACTGCCATCGCTTTCACGCTTAAAAGATAAAGGCATAGGTGCTGACAAGACTCGAGAAGACCATGCAGATCTCTTAAATCAGCTGTTTGCCGCTTACGCCAGGGGGAAAGAAGCGAAGGAACTTGCCACGATCCTCGGAGAGGGAGCTTTGACAGAAGAAGACAAGGCCTTCGCGGCATTTTCTGACGCCTTCGAGGATAGATATGTGCGTCAGGGAGAGTATGAAAACCGCAGTATAGAGGAGACTCTTGATTTAGGTTGGGAACTTTTGACCTTGATCCCGACGAGGGAGCTCAAGCGAGTACGGGATGCCTATATCGAAAAATATTTAAAACCGAAAATAAAACAGGACAATGAAGGAAAAGCCGAAGAGGCGGTCGTGCAGAATGCTTAAGGGAGAGAGGCAGTATGGTCAGCAAGCTTAAAGTAAACCCCAATCGCATGGAGCTCTCACGGCTCAAAAAAAGGCTAGCCGTAGCGAGGCGGGGGCATAAGCTCCTCAAGGATAAACAAGATGCCCTCATCAAGGAGTTTCTCGCTAAGGCCAGGGCGACGCGCGAAAAGAGAGGCGAGCTTGAGGCTGAGTTAGCGAGTTGCTACCAAAGCTTCTTGATGGCCCGAGCGCAAATGTTGCCTGCGATGCTCGAACAGGCCCTGCTCTTTGCTATCGGGCAGTGCGAGATACGTAGGTCTTTTCGCAATGTAATGAGCGTCTCAGTTCCTCGCTACGAAGTTACGCAAGAGGGCGGCAGGCTCAATTACGGCCTTGCCATGACTTCGGGCAGCTTGGACGTGGCGCTTGAACGGTTTACCGCTTTGTTGCCGAAGCTGGTCGACCTTGCTGCGGAGGAGAAAGCCCTTCGCCTTATGGCCAAGGAAATAGAGCGCACCAGAAGGCGTGTCAACGCCCTTGAACACGTACTGATTCCGTCTTTCGAGGATGCGATCAAAGAGATAACGATGAAGCTCGACGAGATGGAGCGCTCTAACTTGAGTCGCCTCATGGTCATAAAAGAAATAGTTCGAGCTCATTAAAAAGTCATGAGCGATGAAGTTCGTCCCGCTATAATTTCATATGATGGCGCAATGCCCAATATAGCAGAGGGCGTATTTGTAGCGCCTTCTGCAGTGATTGTGGGAAATGTGACATTGGAAGAAGAATCGAGCGTCTGGTTTCAGGCGGTCATCCGCGGCGACTTAAACGGCATTTGTATCGGTAAGGGCACCAACGTTCAGGACGGATGCGTAATACACGTCACCTATGAACGAGGAGTGAGCGTAGGAGAAGGAGTTACGATCGGCCACGGAGCCATCCTTCACGGATGCACCATAGAAAGTAGATGCCTCGTGGGTATGAGGTCGACCGTGCTCGACGGTTCTTATATAGGCGAAGAGTCGATAGTGGCGGCTGGAAGCCTCGTCACTGAGAATAAAAAATATCCACCGCGCAGTCTAATCATGGGAACTCCTGCAAAAGTGGTGCGCAGTTTGGGCAGTGACGACATAAAGACGATCCTCGCCTTTGCCAGTTCGTATTTGGAGCTGGCAAAGCACTATAGGGGCCTCCTATAAAGGAACGCCCCCGGCGAGACAAAGCCGATTTCTTTATATTCGAATATGTGTTCCGTTGCCCCGACCATTAAATATCCGCCAGGCTGTAAGGCGGTATAGAATTTGCGGTAGAGTTTAGACTTCGCTTCTGGCGAAAAATAAATTACTACATTGCGGCATAAGATCATGTCATACCACCTTTCAGGGAAAGGGTCTTTTAGCAGATCCTTCACAGAGAAGCATACGCGCCTTTTTAGTATATCTTTTACCTGATACAGTTCCTTCCCTTTCGGTTCGAAGTACCGTGGCAACCATTCCTTTGGCACATTGACCAACTGGCGCTGATGATAAACGCCGTCCATCGCTTTTTTGAGGGCGTTTTCGTCTATATCCCAGGCATCGATGGGTTGAGAATCGTCGAGATTTGCTTCATTGGCCAGCATCGCAAGGGAGTAGGGTTCTTCGCCGGTAGCAGCTCCAGCACTTAAAAATCTTAATTTTTTGCTCCTTCTAAGATTAATAAGCTCAGGTATTACGATATCCTTGAGATGCCACCATCGTGGAGGATTTCGAAAGAACTCCGAGACGTTGATCGTCAAATAATCGAGGAATTCTCTTAGTTTTTCTGGATCTTTGGAAACATAATCGTAGAATTGATCATACGAATTCATGCCCCATCGCTGCATTAGCATATGTGCTCTGCGATGGATTTGGTATTTATAGGCATCAAGGTCAAGACCAGTCAACTCGCGAATGCGCCGCTTGAATATGTCGTACTCCGGGGGAGCCGGGTAGGGCTTTTCTTCCCTCATGTCTTTCCTCCCGTGTGTCATGCTTTTTTAACCTTGCTTATTCTACCTGGAAAATAGGCTTTTGATGATATATAATTCTTCATAAGTAAGAGTATTCTATGCGATCGCTCCTTTGCGAGGAGAGGAAAGTCCGGGCTCCATAGGGCAGGACGCTGGATAACGTCCAGTGGGCGCAAGCCCAGGAGAGTGCCACAGAGATATACCGCCTTCTTCGAAAGAAGGTAAGGGTGAAAAGGTGGGGTAAGAGCCCACCAGCCGCGGGGCGACCCGCGGGCTAGGTTAACCCCGTCCGGAGCAAGGCCAAATAGGGAGGGTTGAGGCTGCCCGCTGACCTCCGGGTAAGGCCGCTTGAGGACGAGCGCAAGTTCGTCTCCAGATAAATGATCGCGCAATACAGAACCCGGCTTATGGGGTGCTCTTGCTTCGTTATATAGGTCTTAAGTCCTTACTTGTCCAGAGACAAATAGGTCTCTGGACTCTTTTTTTGACCATCTTTGGGATTTGGTGGAATATTGTGGAAGAAAGTGGCATAATATGGCTATGCTGATAGGATCTTATGAACATCGCCTGGAAAGCAAGGGTCGTCTTGTCTTACCAGCTCGCTTTCGCGAAGATCTGGGCGATAATCTCGTGGCCTCTATCGGCATAGAACATTGTATCGCCGTATATTCTTTGGACCGCTGGTCAGAACTTTTCGAAAAACTCAAATCGCTGTCGTATTCAAAAGAGCGAAGCAGGGCTTTTTTGCGGCTTTTCCTGGCGATGGCCCACGAGATATCGGTGGATCCCACTGGCAGGGTTCTGATACCGCAGCCGCTCCGGGATCATGCGTCTTTGAAAAACAGGGTTTGCATAACCGGGGTTGGCGATCACCTTGAGATATGGGATTACGACCTGTGGGAGGAGTATAGATCCCGTGCGCTGAGCGACTTTCCTCGAATAGTTGAGGAGGTGGGCGGGTATTGACCGACCACGTTCCGGTGCTGCTGGAAGAGGTCATAGCTCTTCTTTCAAAACATCCACACCTCAAGCGTGTGGTAGATGCCACGGTGGGGCTGGGCGGCTACGCCGAGGCCATACTCTCTCGTTTTCCCGAAGCTTTTCTTCTGGGCATCGATCGAGACGAAGAGGCTCTCGCCATAGCGAAAGACAAGCTTTCTCGCTTCGAGGGTCATTTTTGCCTCGTGCAAGGTGATTTCGCCGAGATCGCTTCGCACTTAAAGGTTAAGGGATGGGACAGAGTTGACGCTATAGTGTCGGATTTGGGCGTTTCTTCGTTGCAGCTCGATCGTCCAGAGCGCGGATTTTCCTTCGACAGAGAAGGCCCTTTGGACATGCGCATGTCCCCATCTGAGAACGTCACTACCGCAGCTCAACTCATCAATGAACTATCCGAAGATGAACTCGCCAGAATTTTCATCGAATATGGAGAGGAAAGATTCGGGAAGAGGATGGCTCGGGCCATAGTGCGCTGGAGGAGTAGTAAAGGTCCAATAACCACTACCAAAACCTTGGTGGAGGTTATCAGGTCCTCTCTTCCTGCACCGTTGCAACGCAAACTTGGACGACATCCTGCTCGTCGCGTCTTTCAGGCGTTGCGCATCGCGGTAAACGGCGAGCTCGAAGCGTTGAAGGCTATGTTGAAAAGTTCTTGCAGTGCGCTATACCCAAGCGGACTCATTATAGTAGTGAGTTACCATTCCTTGGAGGATCGCATTGTAAAGAGGCACTTTTTAATGTGGCAGCACGAAAACCTGGGCAAGGTCATTTTCAAAGGCCCGTTGACGCCAAGCGCTGAGGAAATAGAGAAGAATCGCAGAGCGAGGAGCGCGAAACTCAGGGCGTTTCAATTGACTTCAGATCCTTAGCCGGAGGAGAGAAGAAAAATGGAAGGCTCTATCGGTTCCGAGGAAAGAAGAAGTCGCTGGGATCTGCGTAAGGTTAAATGGGGAGTAGCAGCATTGGTCTTTTTATACGCCGCGCTGCTCTTGGGCTTAGGGGGATTGCGACTCTATGCCATGCACCTGGGATTTCAACTCGTTTCCCTCGAGAGGGAGATAGATCTCCTCTCGAGGGAGGACCTCAGGCTGGCGAATGAATTGGTTTACCTCATGTCTCCCGATCGCATTCATCGCTACGCCTGCGAAAAGCTCAAGATGACGCATGCGAATTCTCTCTACGTAGTTGTCGTGCCGAGCGTCGTATATCCACTCCCGGAGAACGAGGCCTCTATTTTTGCGAAAGGTGAAGGTAAGGGCGCCGCCGGTTTTACGGCGAGGGCCAACGCCGAGGATTGAAGACTCCCGCGGAGGTATGATGATGTGAGGGAGAGGCTACCTTGGCTATTAATTGGCCTATTTTTTGTTCTCGTGGGCTGGCGCATAGTAAACGTGCAACTCTTGCCAGACCCTAGGGTGGTAGCTCAGGCCGACCAACAGTACTGGGCACAGGTATCGATAAGCACGGGACGTGGAACCATCGAAGACCGAAATGGCTTTCCGTTGGCCATTTCTGCTCCGTCAATTAGTCTTTTTATAGATCCTCTATATTGGAACCCGAGCAGGGCGAACGAACTTTCATCGCTTTTAGCGCCAGAAGAAATAAGAGAGATCTCAAGGCCTTTGGAGGGGCGCTTCCGGTGGCTCGCCCGCAAATTGGAGCCGGAAAAGGCCGATAAAATTATGCGCTTATCACTTCCCGGGATCTTTGCGATAAAAGAAATGAAACGCACGTACTCAGGCGGCAAATTGGCGGCCCATGTGGTGGGTTTCGTGGACATTGATGATAGAGGGTTGGCTGGTATAGAATACGAATGGGATCGTGTGCTTTACTCTCCGCCCCAGGCCAAAGTCCTCTTGCGCAATGCTGCTGGCAATCTTTTGGATGTACTGCCGTCTCATTTGATGTCGCATGGAAGGGGTAGCGTGCAGGTGACCATAGATGCCAGGATCCAATATATAGTTTCAAGGCATCTGGCCAGAGGGGCGGAGCGCCACAAGGCCCAATGGGGAACAGTCATATGTATGGATCCACGGGATGGAGCTATATTGGCTATGGCCAGTTGGCCCACTTTCGATCCAAACAATCGAAAGGAGTTGGCCTTCCCTGAACTGACCCGCAATAATGCCATCAACAGGGTGTACGAACCCGGCTCGACGTTTAAACCGGTAGTGATGAGCTTAGCCCTGGAACAGGGATATGTGTCGTCGAAGAGGGAGTTTCACTGCCGAGGAGAGGTCAAAGTGGCTGACGGTATGATACGCGACATTCACAGGGGTGGTCATGGCAAACTAACGCCGTTGGACATCATAGTGAAATCCTGCAACGTCGGTATGGCTCAGGTCGGCATCATACTTCCATCCAGAGAGACATATTCTTGCCTGAAAGAGTGGGGCTTCGGCATCCCTACTGGCATAGAGCTTGGGGGGGAAGAAGGTGGGTTAATCAACCCGCCCGAAACGTGGCGAGGTGTGACGCCGGCCAACATAGCTATCGGTCAAGGGGTTGCCATAACGCCTTTACAGTTAGTGAGGGCTTTTTCTGCTATCGCAAACGGAGGAGTGCTTTTGCGTCCTTATCTCGTAGAGCGTGCCTTCGACGCCAGGGGACGTTTGGTTCATGAGGGCAAGAGGGAAGCTTTAGCGCGTGTTTTGTCGCCTGGCACAGCGAGTTGGATGCGAGGAGCGCTCCGTAATGTGGTGCTCAATGGAACAGGCGTGAGGGCGAACTCGTCCCTCGTCGAGGTGGCAGGCAAAACAGGCACCGCTCAGGTAGCCAAGGGCGGTTTATACGAGAAAGGACGGCACGTGGCATCGTTTGCGGGCTTCTGGCCCTTCGAGGATCCGCGCTTCGTCATGATTGTAGTTATAGGAGATCCGAAAGAAGGAGGATATCAAGGGGGCGAGGTGGCAGCCCCCATTTTTAGGGATATCGTCGATGAAATTACTGCGAGCCGATTGGAGCAAACATAACTGCGGGAATGGACAAGTGTAAGACAAAATGCACAAAACGGAGGATAAATATGGAGAGCCATAATCTTACGATAAACGAAACGCATGTATCGGCTGATAGCGGCAAAGCTATATTCCCGTTGCGCAAGTTATGCATGGAGCTCGACGAACGGAAGGCCCCTTTTCGCCTTGTAGGGAACGACAGCGATGTATTCGTAATCGACACCTTCAGCGATAGCCGAAGGCCCATCAAGGGTGGGCTTTTTTGCTGCGTTAAGGGAGAGCATCTCGATGGGCACTTATACGCTAAAGACGCCGTCCGTGCCGGAGCCACTGCCCTTCTTTGTGAGAGGGAGTTGCCGGATATCGACGTACCTCAACTTGTAGTCTCTGATGCCAGGAGGGTTATGGGGCTCTGCGCTGCCATCATCCACGGTTATCCAGCGGAGAAACTCGTGATGCTGGGAGTGACCGGCACCAACGGCAAGAGCACCACCACTATCTTGATAAGGAGCTTTTTGGAAAGCAGAGGCATCCGCTGTGGGCTTTTGGGGACAATCTTTTACAGCGACGGCGAAGACGAGCCGGCCGATCGCACTACGCCAGAAGGACCGGAAATCCAGCGTTGGCTGAGCAAGATGGTCAAGAAAGGATGCAAGGCGTGCGCCATGGAAGCCTCTTCTCATGGGCTACAGCAAGGAAGACTGGAGGGTTGCCATTTCGACGGAGCGGCCTTCACGAACTTGACGCCTGAACACTTGGATTATCATGGAGATATGGAGAGTTACTTTAGAGCAAAATCACTATTGTTCGAGCGATACATGAAAGAAGATTGGCGCGGGGCATCGAACGCCGATGACCCTTATGGCAAAAGGTTGCTTTCTCGTTATCCGGATCGCCTCCTGCCATATAGTTTAAAAGGCCCAATCGAAGGCGGAGTATGGGGGTCGGTCAAGGGGGCAAGTTTTGATCGATTGACCATGGACATCTTTCTGCCGAGTGGCGAGTCGCTCATTGAGGTTCATATTCCCATGATAGGCCTCTATAACGCGTATAATGTGCTGGCCGCTGTGACGATGGGGTGGTCGCTCGACATTCCTCTTTGCGATATGAAGAAAGTCTTAGAGAATGCCCCTCTCGTTCCTGGCAGGATGGAGCGATATGTTTTTCCAAACGGTCCTTGCTGCGTCATCGACTACGCTCATACTCCTGATGCGCTGGAAAATGTGTTAAAAGCTCTGAAAGAGGTCAGCCGTGGGAGGCTTATAGCAGTCTTCGGCGCCGGAGGCGAGCGATTTGCTGAAAATCGCCCGAAGATGGGGGAAGTGGCAGCCCGGTTGGCGGATTTTATAATGGTAACTATGGATAATCCGAGGAGCGAAGATCCCAACTCGATAGCTGAACAAATTGTAACGGGCATTCGCGCCAGCGGATACAATACTCCCTATGAGGTAATCTTGAACCGAACAGAAGCCGTCTGTACGGCATTGGACATGGCAAACGAAGGGGATGTGGTCCTGCTCGCGGGCAAGGGCCCAGAGCAGTATATTATAATCGGCAAGGAGCGCATTCCCTATAGTGATTTGGAGGCCGTTAAATCATGGGCAAGGAAGAGGAATCTGAATTAGAACACGATCGAGGGCGCCCACGTTTAGGTGAAGTTGCCAAAGCGGTAACGGCTCGCCTTTGGGGGCCAGACATCGCTTTGCCCGCTTTTTGTGCGGATAGCCGCGAGATTCGCCCGGGCAATGGTTTTGTGGCCTTGCCCGGGAAGAGAAAGGACGGGCACGCCTTTATAGAAGAGGCCTTGAAGAAGGGGGCCAAAGCGGTCGTAGCGCGCTTGGAAGATGCGGATAAGCTCTCAGGCGATTATCCCAACGTGGCCTTCCTCGGCGTTGCAGATACGTTGGAAGCGCTCGTGGAGATGGCAAGATTTTATCTGCGTTGGGTGAGGCCGAAAGAAGTAATAGCAATAACCGGCAGCGTGGGAAAGACCACGACGAAAAAGCTCTTGAGTCAAGCCTTGTCTGTGCAATTTAAGGTATGCGCATCGGAGAAGAGCTATAACACGCTCATAGGATGCTCATTGGCCATACTTTCCATGGAAAGCGACGCAGATATCTTGGTCTTAGAGATGGGCACGAACGCGCCTGGCGAGATAGCGATGCTCGTGAAATTCTTTCCGCCCACCCTCGGCATTATTACAGAAATTGCTCCATCTCATCTCGAAGGGCTTGGAAGCATCGAGGGTGTCCTGCAAGCTAAGTTGGAGTTGCTCGGATCCGGCAGGCTTTCAGTTTTGTCTTATAATTTTGATAATACTACACTTCGTAGCGCCTTGAAGGCCGCAAACAAAACCTTGAACTTCATCTCGGTGGGATATGAACACGGCTCTGCCTGGCGCATCCTGTCCTCGAAAGTCTTCATCGACGACAGAGGTCCACGTCTTAACCTCCTCTTGGAACACGGAGGCAAGACGTTCGTTCTGGAAAGTGCCCTGTGGGAGAGACAATATTCCTATGCGCTCGCCTTTGCCTTGGCGGCCTCTTACCACTGTGGTGTTCCTGCTGAAGCCGCTATAGCTGCAATTGAGGAGGTTTTGCCCGAAAAGGGCAGAGGGCACACATGGATGGGTCCCCATGGGGCCTGGATCATAGACGAGTCTTATAATGCAAACCCCGCCTCTATGATCGCCTCTATCGACAGCGCGTCACTCCTTCCTTGCAAAGGGACGCGCTGGGCCCTTCTCGGGGGGATGAAGGAACTCGGGGGGGAAAGCGACTTATGGCATAGAAGTGTAGTCGAAAGGTTGCGCTCCTTCGGCAAGGCGCTTTTGTTAGGAGAGGAATGGAAGGGCACGTTAGCAGATGAAGATGATCGTTTCAGACTCGTATCGAGCATAGAAGAAGGATGTGCCATACTTGACGCCTCTTTGAAGCCCGGTGATTTGCTTTTGGTAAAGGGATCGAGGGCGTATGGCCTGGAAGAGGCGTTGAAAAGCTGGGAGGAGAGGGAATGCTGCTCTCTGGCGTGGCAATCGTAACTGCGATCTCCGGCCTTTTTCTCCAAGAGATATGGATACGCTGTCTGCGTCGCCTGCGAATAGGCCAGGTGGCGAAGTGGTACGGCCCCCAAGGGCACACCGCAAAGACCGGCACACCTACTATGGGCGGCGTAGTTTTTCTGGCGCTTCCCCTCCTGGCTTTACTTCTCTCACCGAATGAAGATATTGCCGCAAAAGAATTGTTCAGTATATGGGGGTTGCCGTGGTTGGCTGCTGCTGTGGGTCTATTTGACGATCTGCTTAAATATATGCGCCGCTCAGGCGAAGGTTTAAGCAGTCTTCATAAGCTTTTATGGCAGGCAGCGGTGGTGCTCCCCTGGGCTATTTTTGTGTCGCTGAATATGAATATATTCCTCTGGCACGGATTGCGCCTACAGCCGCTTTTAGCGTGTCTCTTGCTGTCATTTTTGACGGTGGGTTTTTTGAACGCCGTGAATGTGACAGATGGGCTTGACGGTCTGGCAGCAGGCAGTGCCGCCATATCCTTCGCCGTCCTTTTATTCTGCTTCCGCGTTCCGCGCGTCATGCTCCCGGCCGTTGTAGGGCTTTGCGCCGCAGGATCGTTTTTGTGGCATAATGCCTATCCGGCAAAGGTCTTTATGGGAGACGTCGGAGCTCACTTTTTGGGCGGCCTGCTCATGAGCGCGACGATCCAAAGCGGTCCGATCTTCCTCATTGTACCGTTGGGATGGCTCTTCGGAGTGGAGGCGCTCTCCGTGATCGTCCAAATAATCTCGTTAAGGCTTTGGGGGCGGCGAATCTTTCGCATGAGCCCTCTGCACCATCACTTTGAGCTCTTAGGTTGGCGCGAGACGCATATCGTGGCGCGGTTTTGGATATTTCACGCCTTGGGAATGGCTTTATTGTTTATGTTGGCGCACGCGCTCTTTGGCCCTTTTCCTGAAGTGCAGGGGGTGACACCATGAAGTGTTGTGAGCGCGTAACCGTGGTAGGCGGAGGAGTAAGCGGCACCACCCTCGCCCTTTTGGCCAAAAAGATAGGGCACCCCGTCTTCGTCTCAGAGAAAGACAAACTTTCTCCGGAGCGCAAGGACTTGCTCGCAAACGCTGGAATACCTTGGGAGGAGGGGCATTCAGAGCGTGCACTCCAAGCCGACCTTATGCTTTTGAGCTCTGGCATTCCTCCCTATGCTCCTCTAGTGTTGGCAGCCCAGAAACAGGGCATAACAGTTATAGGAGAGGTGGACTTTGTGGCGCCTCATTTGAGGGGCAAGACGATAGGCGTAACCGGGAGCAATGGAAAGAGCACTACGACAGCGCTCCTCGGCTATCTTTTAGCCGCCTGCGATCTGAAAGTAGCCGTGGCTGGGAATATAGGCAACCCTTTGGCCGATTTTGCCTTTACTCCCTACGACTATATAGTCATCGAACTATCAAGCTTTCAGCTACACTGGTCCAAGGCATTCCATGCCGATCTCGCTATAGTGACCAACTTGAGACCTGACCATCTGAATTGGCATGGCAGCGCAGCCTCTTATTTTTGCTCCAAAGGGCACCTCGTTGAGCTCAAAAAACCTTCGGCCTGGTTGATCTCACAGGCGGAGGCGTTGAATTTGCTTCCGCCTTGCGATTTAGAGCGCGCAACGTTCACTGTGCATTCTGAAAGGGAGGGGGTAGACCTCCCTAACCGCATCATTTTGGGAGAAAGAACAGTCCTCTTGGAGAGGGGGGGGAAGAGGGCAGAATTGTTCGCTTTTCGTGATCTCGCCATTCTTGGGCACCATAACGTAGAAAATGCCGCCATGGCTATGGCCGCCGTCGCATTGTTAGGTGAGGACGTCTCGCGAGCGAGGGGAGCACTTGCCTCGTTTAAGGGATTGCCGCACAGGTGCGAAGAGGTGGCCCGCAAAGGGGGCGTGCTCTTCGTGAACGATTCAAAGGGCACCAACGTTGCCGCTGCTGTGACTGCATTGCAATCTCTCAACGGAAAGAAGATCGTGATTCTCGGAGGGCGCGGTAAGGGAGAAAGCTACGAATTGCTCGCCAAGGCAGTAGCTGAAGAGGCGAAAGCGGCGGTGCTATTAGGAGAAGAGAGAGAAGAGATAGGCAAGGCACTGAGAGGTGTTGGCTTTACAGCCTTTTGCTTTGTTTCCGATATGGAAGAGGCGGTCAAATATGCCTATAACATCGCCAGACCAGGCGATGTGGTACTCTTGTCGCCGGCTTGCACAAGTTGGGATATGTACAGCAATTTCGAGGAAAGGGGCAATCATTTTAAGCGGTTGGTGAGCGAGTTGGCTTGAAAACTCGAGGAGGCCCGGCGATGCAAGAAACGAGGCCAAGGGATGGCCTAAAAACGGATCCGCTTTTGTTTCTGATCCCGCTCGTCTTGAGCGTGATAGGGGTAGTGATGATCACGTCCGCTACCAGCTATTCATCTCTTGAGCGCTTCGGATCGCCGTGGGTCTTGGGCTTAAAACAGCTCAAATGGCTCTCGGTATCTTTAATGGCTATGGTGATGGTCTATTCGGTCCCGCTGCATATGTGGAGAAAGATAGCGCCCGTCTTGTGGTTGCTGGCATTAGCGGCTACGTGGGCTACCTTGTTTCCCGGAATCGGCAGGAGCGTCGGGGGAGCAAGGCGTTGGCTGAGCGTAGGAGGTTTTTCGTTCCAGCCCCTTGAGGCTCTTGCCCCAGCCTTTTCCATATACTTGGCTTTTATCATGAGCGAGAAATCTTCGAAGGGTAGGGCCTTTTTAAGATGCTTAACGGTAGCAGCTTTTTCCACACTCCCGCTCTTCTTCCAGCCGAACGCCGGCGGAGTATTGTTGATATTCACTCTGGCAATGGGCATATACGTGATCAATCATGGTTGGCGTTACCCTATCTTGGCAGGTGGCATAATGGTGGCAGCTTTTTTGTGGCTGACGATAGCCGAGGAGTACAGGAGGCGGAGGTGGGTTGCATTTCTCGACCCGTGGAGCGACCCATTGGATAAGGGCTTTCAAATAATACAGGGACTTATTGCATTCGCCAACGGCGGCTTCTGGGGCGTCGGCTTGGGACGAGGCCTTCAAAAACTTCAATATCTTCCGGCGATGCATACGGATTACATCTTGGCCATTGTGGGGGAGGAAACAGGCCTCATCGGCACGATGTCGCTCCTTTTGGTTTACGCGCTATTCTCTTGGAGGAGCTATTCTCTGTGGACAGCGTTGGATGATCCGTCTATGAAATCGCTGTTGTGGGGACTTATCCTCTCCTTGTTATTGCCTCTCTTCATCAACCTGGCTGGCGTACTCAAAATGGCCCCCCTTTCTGGGATGCCGCTTCCTTTTTTGAGTTATGGCGGCAGTTCGTTGCTTTTCATGTGGATGAGGGTAGGCATCATGTTGAAGATATCCTCCCAATTCAAAGCAAAAGAGCGGGTGGTCGACTTCTATGATTAACTTGTTGATCGTGGCAGGGGGAACGGGAGGGCACATATGGCCATCTATAGCCTTCGGCCGGTGGGTTGAGCGCAATGCCGGCGCGAGGGTTACTTTCATCTGTGGCAACAGACCGATTGAGCGCGAGATCTATTCGTGGGCCGGGGTAAATCCGATAATCCTGCCGCTCTCCGGATCGCCGCTTGGCAAGATGAAGGCTTTTGTTTCAAGGAGTGCGGATGCTGTGCTCTCTGCAATAAAGGCTTGGGAAATAATAAAAGAGACCGATGCAGACTTGTGTTTGCTTTTCGGCGGTTATGTTTCAGCACCCTTCATTCTGGCCAGTCGGATCAAAGGGGTTAAAGCAGTCATACACGAGCAAAACGCCATCGCAGGAAGGGTAACACGCTTGGCGTGGCGAACGGGTATTCCTGTCTTATCTGGCTGGAATCGCTGTAGGCCTTTCCCTCCCGGAACTTTTACGAGTGTGGGGATACCGGTCAGAAAGATAGAAGAGCTCGAAGCTGCAGAGGGGTGGAAGAGGCTGGGCTTGTCGGGGTCGCCCTTTAACCCTCCGAGGGTTTTAGTTATGGGAGGTTCCCTTGGAAGCGTTTCGTTGAAAGAAATCGCTATCGGGCTTTCCAGACGTCCGGAATTCACATCTTGGGGCTTTATTATCGTCGGATTTCCATCTACCCATGAAATGTTGCCCCAAAACGTGATATCCTTACCTCGTGTATGGGATATATCGGCACTCTTCAGCCTGGCCTCGATAGCTATAGTTCGAGGCGGTGCCTCCACGCTCGCTGAGCTATTGGCTTATAAACTGCCAGCGATCGTTGTGCCGTGGAAAGAGGCTGTTGGAAACCATCAGGTCGAAAACGGGCGCTGTTTCGTAGAGCTCGGCGGCGGAAAAATGTGGACGGAACGTGAACCGATCGAAAACCTTGCCGCCATGTTGCAGGAACTTGCAGAGATTACAGCGTCGGAAGCCAGGTGTTATGACGTTTATGAAACGGTTTGTAGCAAAATGTGGGGACGACTAATGTCTTTCTTTTCGTCGAAGGGAGAGGATTTTATTGTTTGAGTCTCTGGACGTGGAGACGTTGAAGAAAATAAAATCTGCGCACCTTTTGGGCGTAGGTGGAGCTGGCATGAGCGGCCTTGCCTTGCTCCTGGAAGAGATGGGGCTTCGTGTGTCAGGGTGCGATGCCACCATAACGTGTTATACCCAAAAACTCAAAGAGAAAGGAATCGAAGTTGCGTTAGGACACGATGTGAGGCATTTAGACGAATATTCACCTGATCTCGTCATTTACAGCAGCGCTATACCCGAAGGAAATGGCGAAATGAACAAAGCTATTGTCAGGGGAATACCAGTGATGAAACGAGCCGAGATCCTGAGTCTGATCTTTAATTGCAAACGTGGGATTGGCATAGCCGGAACTCACGGCAAGACCACTACCACCTCCATGATATCCATGATACTCGAGGTAGCGGGGTTCGAGCCCACGATGGCAATAGGCGGTGAGGTTACAGATATAGGCGGTAATGCGAAGTTGGGGAAAGGAGATTACATGGTCTGCGAACTCGACGAGAGCGATAGGGCCTTTGAACTGTTCCGTCCCGCTATGACCGTGATAACCAACATTGACTGGGACCATGTAAATATGTATTCATCCCTCCTGGAAGTCATCCACGTCTTTAAGCACTTTGTAAATTGTCGCAAAGATGGCGCCCCACTGATCCTTTGCGGGGAAGACAAAGGGACACAACTATTGATGGAGCATATCGACAGATCTAAGGGCAAGATCGTCACATACGGCTTTGGCAGCGGTTGGGATTGGGGGGCGAAGGAGCTGCACCCCAAATTTGGGGGAGGCATAAGTTGCATGGTTATGCGCAACGGCGCGGATGTTGGCGTGCTCGATTTGGCCGTCTCGGGCGAACACAATGTCTTGAACGCCCTTGCGGCCTGCGCCGTAAGCTATGAGCTCGGCATTCCTTTCGAGGTGTGTCGGTCTGTCCTCGGATGCTTTAGGGGTGCGAAGAGGAGGCTACAGCACCTCGAGAATTACAATGGGATCGACTTCTTTGACGACTATGGTCACCATCCCAGAGAAATAGAGGCTACGCTTCGGGCCTTGAAGAGTATATTCCCTGGGCGTAGAATCGTCGTCATATTTCAGCCGCATCGTTATACAAGAACAGCTGCGATGTATAAGGAATTCGCCAGGGTTTTGGCTGAGGTGGATTTCCTCCTTCTCATGCCTGTATATCCTGCTGACGAACGACCGATAGACGGCGTTTCATCGGAACTTATAGCACGCGAGCTGAGGGATAATCTAAACTTTCACAACCTCTTGACCTGTTATGGCGATGTGACCGAAGAAGATGCCATAGGAACCATTGGGGAATTTCTGGAAGCCGGCGACCTGCTCCTGACGCTCGGAGCGGGAGATGTCGATCTTTTTGGCGAAAGGGTTTTGGAAGCTGTGAAGGCAAAGGCTCACCTTGGTGCGCCAATAGCTGCGGGCACGAACACCTAAGGGTCTTGGCAGTGGATGTCGGCTCGTGGAGTCCTTTTGCTTACAGCTGTACTTTTAGGGTCACTCTTTCGCATAGAGGAAACATGCGGATGTCTGCGCTTGAAAGGCGTGGCGATTGTGCCACCTCATCGAGGCATGGAAGAGATACTGGGTCAAGAGCTAAAGGGATTGGAAGAACACGTATGGCCCTTTGCTCTTTTCGATATGCCTCGGTTTGTGGAAAGGGTTGTATCGGTCTATCCGGTGGAGGCAAGTTGGGAAATCAGCGGATGGGGCAAAATTGAAGTGCGCATAAAATCATTAGAACCATTTTGCGCAGTGGTATGGCGGGATCAACGATGGCTCGTGGCCAAGAATGGGAGGGTGTGGCGGTTTGACTTGCCGGAGTGGAGAGAGGTCGAGACATCCCAAGACAAAGCGCTTCCTTTGATCTACTGGGGAAGCGACATGCCGCCATTAATTTCTAAAGAAGACAAAGGCAGCGTTTATGCCTTGGCATTTTCGGTCGATAAGCTAACGCGATGGCTATCGGCGGTTGAGGAGACCAACCGAATGGGCGAGCTATCTTCGCTGAAATTCTATCGTGCAGGGGGCGACGTATTTGTCGAGGTCAGGGTGAACCTGAGGGGGAGGGAAGTTGTTGTGCGCACGAGAGATGAGCCGGAGTCGTGGGGGGTTATATCCAAGGCGGCGTTGCAGCTCCTTTCGGAAAGTACGAAGGGGAACTTATTGCTCGATGCTTCATACAAAGATAAGATAATTTTGAAAGAAATTGCCATCCCGTGACCTATTGTAAATAGGGCACAGGAAAGGGGCGTGTGAATATGTATGAAGATGTAGAAATTATAGCAGGCCTCGACCTGGGCACTTCAAAGATAGCTATTGTAGTGGCTGAAAGGGGAACCCGCAGCGGCGATGCCCAGATAATCGGAGTTGGGTGTGCCCCCTCTAAGGGCATACGCAAGGGAGTGATCGTGAATTTAGAGCAGGCGGCAGAATCGGTTCGTCATGCTGTTGCAGATGCGGAGGCTATGATAGGCTTGAGTTTGCGGAATTTCACAGTGACCACCAGCGGATCCGAAGTTTCGAGTATTCGCTCAAAGGGGATGATATCGCTCGGACGGGCACCTCGTCAGGTTACCGAGCACGACTTAGAAAGGGTCATAGAGGCTGCACTTTCTGACGTTGTGGTGCCGAGTAATCATTGGAGTGTCCATGTCATGCCCGTCGGATTTGCCATAGATGGTCAGAAAGGAATAGATGATCCCTTGGGCATGACCGGCATTCGCCTGGAGGCCGAGGTCCAGTCCGTAGTAGTGCCGATGGCTGTGGTTCAAAATGTGATAAATTGCGTGGAGATGGCGGGTTACGCCGTGACAGGGTTGGTGTTGAAACCGTTAGCGAGCGCTCTTGGAGTTCTGTCTGCTGAGGAGGCCATCGCTGGGACCGCTGTAGTCGATGCGGGCGGAGGAACTACGAGCATTTCCGTCTACAGCGAAGGCAGCCCCCGGAAGTTGGGCGTGATACCCGTGGGTGGAGACCACATTACCAACGACATAGCCTGCACTCTTAAAATACCGATAAGCAGGGCCGAGGAGATAAAGAAGGCCGTTTCCCTGGTGGAAGAGGGCGAGGTGCTCGAAGATGAGCTCGAATTTGAAGTGAGGGGGAAGAGCTACTCTTGTACTGTAGGGGAAGTGCTTGAGGTTATAGCGTGTCGCATGGAGGAGCTGTTCGGGACGCTCATCAGGAGGGAACTGGAGGAGTGCGACGTTTCCCTCTTGCCCGGTGGGATCGTGCTAACCGGGGGCGTCTCTTTGATGCCCGGCTTAGATGAATACGTGGCAGAACTGCTGGATTGTCCGGTGCGCATCGCACCACCTCTCGATGAGCAGCGCATGCCACCGGGGAAGAACGATTCTTCCTTTGCCTCTGCTGCCGGCATCATTCGCTATGTCTTGGAAAGAGAACGGAATCCATTTCGATACCTGAGCCCTTCGCTGGAACTCGCAGTAGATCGGAGCATTCAGAAGAGCAAGAAGGGTTTGTCCAGAAGGAGGGAACCAGCCTATTCCGTTCAAAAGGCTTGGGGTTCTATTAAAAAATCGCTAAAGGAGCTCTTTTAGGGCATTTGAGGAGGGGTCTTCGATGGACCTGTTTGAGATCGAAGGTGCGAAACAACTTTTCAGGGAAAAGATCAAAGTGGTCGGTGTGGGAGGAGGAGGTTGCAATGCCCTCAACCACATCATCGCAAGCAATGTGCAGGGCGTCGAATTCATTGCCGCCAACACGGACATAGCCCATTTGGATCAGAGCCTCGCGGAGAAAAAACTTATACTGGGCAGGGAGTTGACGCGCGGTCATGGCGCGGGCGCCAACCCAGAAATCGGGATGAAAGCAGCGAAAGAGTCCATAGACGATATCAAGGAATGTCTGAAAGAAGCTGATATGGTATTCCTCGCCACCGGCATGGGAGGGGGTACAGGAACAGGTGCCACTCCCATAATAGCTGAGGTGGCAAAAGAAATGGGCGCTTTGGTGGTTGCTGTCGCCACCAAGCCGTTCTTTTTTGAAGGGCGCACTCGCATGTCTCAGGCTTTAATGGGGATAGAGAATCTAAAGAGTAAGGTGGATGCCCTCATCGTGATTCCCAACGACAAACTCTTTGAAATAGCTGACGCCAAGATGCCGCTACCGGATGCCTTCAAACTGGTCGATGAAGTGCTGCGCCAGGCCGTCCAGGGGGTCACAGATCTCATCTTGCGTCCGGGGCTGGTCAATGTAGATTTTGCTGATGTCAAAGCGGTTATGAGCAATGCTGGTGCTGCAATAATGGGTATTGGCGAGGGGCGAGGGGAGACGCGAGCTACCACCGCCGCCATGGCAGCTATTAACAGTCCTCTGATGGAAGTGCCAATGAGAGGAGCGAAAGGGTTGTTGTTCAACATAACGGGTGGGTCCACCGTGAGCATACACGAGATAAAGGAGGCCGCCCAGGTGATCACCGAAGCAGCTGACGAAGACGCCACGATCATATGGGGGCATGTGCTCTCTTCTGATTCCGATGACAAGCTGCAGATCACCGTCATAGCCACGGGGTTTTCGACAACGGAGGTCGCCTCTTCGAGGAGCGCAAAGCGCCGCAGCCGCCTCTCGCTGGAGGAAACCGATGCCAGGGCGACGCCTGAGGAGGATCTATTTCGCTTGAGCGGTGCTCCTCTCAACCATCTTGACATTCCCTCGGTCATACGGCGCAAACGCTCTAAAGACAGAGCTGGGGGATCCGCTTGATTGATTCGCCCTGACCTTGAAACGGCAGGAAGGCGCAGCCGGTTTTTTACCTGGGAGCCATTTCGCAGAGAAGAGACCACACTCTTCGATCTTCAGACCGGCGGAAGCATCCCGTGGGCATTGCTCTATCCATCCTCGTATGAAGTAGGCATGTCCAATCTGGGGCTTCATTACATCTTTTTCGGACTTAAACAGAATGGCATGGGTGTCGAACGAGTTTTCCTGAGTCCTTCATCGCTATCTGTCGATGGGGGGAGGCGTCTCCGCGACTTCGCTGTAATAACTGCGAGCGTCGCCTATGAAGTCGATGTCTTAGCCTTGACGAGGATCCTCGGCAGAGAAAAAATCCCGCTGTCTTGGGATGAAAGAGCAAAAACGGATGGCCCCATTATAGGCATAGGAGGAGCGCTTACCTATATAAATCCGCTCATCTTTTCCGGTTTGGCCGACTTTGTGGTCCTCGGGGATGGAGAGACAGCATTGCGAGCGGTTGTAAAAGCAGTGCGCGAGGCGATGCCATACAGCCGTAGGGACAAGCTATGGGCCGATCTTTCAGACCATCCGTCCATTTACGTTCCGGCTGTCCATAACACCCTCATTGATAACGGAGTGGAATTGGGCAAGGTGCGTGGCCATTGTCCAAGCTTGGGAGATCTCTTAGGACATAGCCTTTGGCTCACGCCGCATGCCGCCTTCGGAAAGACTTTGTTGGTTGAGCTTCAGCGGGGGTGTGCGAGACGATGTCCATATTGCACAATCCCTGCCTGCTTTGGGAGTGATAGAAAACAACCTGTTGAAATTGTCAAAGAAAAAATCGAGGCGCTGCAGCGCCGCTTTTCCTTCGATCGGGTTGGCTTGGTTACTCCCGAGGCAAGCGATTATCCTTATCTCGACGACCTACTGGACTTTCTTGAAGGTTTAAACTGCAGCGTATCCTTTGCCTCTCTGAGGCTGGACGCCTTGACATCTAAAATGGTGCGAGCGCTCGTTGCGGGCGGCAGGCGCGGTTTGACTGTGGCACCGGAGTGCGGCAGCGATGCCCTGCGATACTCGCTGGGAAAGCCTTTCTCCAATGATACGATAATAGAAACCCTAAGTATGGCTGCGGATGAAGGCGTGCGCTCCGTGAAGTTATACTTCATGGTGGGTCTTCCTGGCGAAAGAGACGAAGATGTTGCTCAGATAGCTGACTTGGCGCGATCGATACGCGATTCTGCTCGCCTGAAAGTCGTACTTGCCGTCAACCTTTTTGTGCCTAAGCCGCATACGCCGTGGTCTGGGGCCGCTTTTTTGGGACAAAGAGAAGGCAAACGGCGCCTCGCGCTCCTCAAAAAAGCCCTGCGAGGAGACAGCAAAGGCATAGAAGTCAGGGAGGGAGGAGTAAGAGAGGCAGCTGTCGAATATCGGCTGACCTGGGCTACGCTTCAAGATGGCGTTTGCCTGGCAACAAAGGGGAGGTTTTGCGATTGCTTCCCAAATGCGAGAGAAACGACGATGGAATTGTCCTCGCTCGGCCTCTCTTGAAAGCTTTAAAACGGCTTAATGAAAGCCATGACGTATTTTAGGAGGGATCATAAATGAAAAGAAGGGATAAACGCTATAGAGAACAGCGCTTGATGTTCGCCTTCGGGCAGATCATGCTACCCCTCGTCGGCATAGTTGCAGTAGCCATTTTGATCTTGGGCATAAAGATGTTTTTCTTGCCGCCAAAGAGTGGGGACACGTCGAGGCCGGCGGTCAAACAAGAGGAACCCGTGTCCGCCTCCGTGCCTAAGCAGAATAGCGTTCCTTCGTCATCCGCTGCTAAAGAAGCGCCGAAGGGAAAAGTTGTGATGGCGGTGCCGGTCGGCAAAGCTCCCGCTACGGAGCAGGGCGTAAGCCCGTCCAAAGCTGAACCGCCTACGCCGTCAAACATCGCCACGAGTAAGACAACATCCGCTGTTGCGCCACCCGCTACCTCTGCGGCCAAGGAGACGAAGTGGTGCGTTCAGGTTGGTTCCTTTACAGAAAGGGCAAGGGCGGAGAGCGTGATGCGGTCTTTGAAGGAGAAAGGGTACAACGGGCTAATCGCACAAGTTGAAGTCTCTGGCAAGACGTACTTCAGGGTCAGAGTGCCGGCGGGCAACTCCAGAGAAGAAGCCAACGCCTTGGAGAACAAGCTCAATGGCGACGGATTTCCCACGCTGGTAACCCCGATGAACTGAAAGCAAAAGACTATGGCAGGCATTATTCAGACGCTCCTTCGTCGAACAGAAGCCATAGACCGGGTATCCGACCTTTTGTCCTTTCCTTGGAATACGGCGGCTGCTCTTATGCCTTTGAAGGATGCCGTTGGTGGACTTTTGTACGATAGCGTCCGCGCTCCTCATCCTTATCCGCCTTTTTCCAGAAGCCTGCGCGATGGGTTTGCATTGCGCAGCGAAGATGTGGCGGGTGCATCTCCGTCCTCTCCGGCTTTTCTCAGACTTGCAGGTGAAATTTCAATGGGCGATATGGCATCGAAACCCTTAGGCCCCGGCGAGGCTTTTTCAATCCCCACCGGCGGCGCATTGCCCTTAGGAGCAGATGCGGTCGTGATGGTTGAAGACTCCATTGTAGGCGGTCCTTTTGTGGAAATCGGCAGAGCCGTACAACGCGGAGACAATGTCATTCAAGCTGGAGAAGACGTGAAATGCGGAGAGGTGCTGGCAGAACGAGGGGAAGTTGTGGACTTCCGTATCGTTGGCCTCCTTGCTTCTTTTGGCATCGTTGACGTGCCATTAATCGATCTAAATATAGGCATATTGAGCACAGGAGACGAGATCCTTGAAGCGTCAGTTGCAGAGCTGCCACCTGGGCGAGTACGCGACGCCAATAGCTGGACGCTCTTCGCTCTGCTCAAACTTAAAGGTTTTGTTGCGCATTTTTTGGGCATCGTCAAGGATGACCCGAAAGCCCTAAAAGACGCGCTTGAGAAAGCCTGGAACGGGTGCGATGTGATCCTGATAAGCGGCGGCTCGTCCGTCAACGCCAGAGACTACTGTTCTTCCATCCTCGAAGGAATGCCTTCGCCCGGCCTTATGGTAAGAGGCCTTAATATAAGGCCGGGAAAGCCAACCCTTATAGCTGGGTCGGTTGGGGGTAAAAAACGACTGGCCATCGGCCTCCCTGGGCATCCCCTTTCGTGTGCTATCGTGGCTCGCGTAGTCTTGTTGCCGCTATTACAGCGCCTTGTAGGCATTGGCTCGGAAGACGTAGTGCTTAAAATGCCGTGCGGGGAAGATGTGCATGGACAGGCCGGAGTAGAGGAGTTCGTGCCTGCAAGAGTGCACGACGGCATAGCTACGCCCATGATGGCGAAATCAGGCTATGTCGGTGCCATGCGCCGTACCGATGGCCTTATAGTTTTGCCGCCCGATCGCGAGACGGCGCGAAAGGGCGAGGAGGTAGAGTTTATTCCATGGTGAAGGCAAAGTATGAACATCTTTCGATAGCTGAGGCATGGGAGCTGCTCTATATGGTGTTCAATGAGATGATAGAAGAGCCGTCGATAGAGGTTCCTCCCGAAGAGGGGCTTTGGCATGTATTGGCCGACGATGTGCAAGCCGAGCGCAACATCCCTCATCACCCGGTCTCTGCGGTCGATGGTTACGCCCTCAAGTCCGACGCTACGAGCAACGCGTCCCCTGCCACGCCGGCTATCCTCAAGCCCCATGAGTATTCATGGATCAACACCGGCGGCGCATTGCCCTTAGGGGCAGATGCCGTAGCAATGGTAGAAGATACCTCCCTCAAGGAGGATGGCGACCTTTACGTCTATCGCGCCCTTACATTGGGATCGAACGTTCGCCCAGTGGGCGAGGATGTGACTAGGGGCGATGTGATAGCTTACGAAAAAGACCAGGTGACGCCATCTCTGTGTGCGCTTTTCGTAGCCTGCGGCGTCAGACGCATAAAGATAAGAAGGCGACCGAAGAGCGTATATATCCCAACAGGGGACGAGATCGTATCGCCAGAGAATCTCACACAAGATCAAGAGTTGCCTCCGGGCAAAGTGATAGATAGCAACTCCGCTCTATTGCGCAGTCTCTTCGATGGGTGGGGTATGTCGCTCGATGTTCACTCGCTTTTGCCCGACGATAAGGGACTCATAAGGGAAGCCATAAGGAAAGCTGCGGGACAGTATGATTTGATCCTTGTGGGAGCGGGGTCCGCCAAAGGCGAGAAGGATTACACCGCTCCGGCCATAGCTGAAGAGGGAAAGTTATTGCTTCACTGGTTACGCATGAGACCCGGCCGCCCCGTGATCATAGGTGAGGTCAACGGCAAACCTGTAGTGGGCCTTCCGGGCTTTTCTATGTCGACGATGGCGGCGGCATGGACCATAGTATATCCGATCCTATCCCTGCTCTCTGGAATGGACATCTCGAGGGAGGAAATTTTGAGACGCGCCATAAGCGCTGTGGAGGCGGTCAACGTAAACCTGCTCTTGCCGCATTCATCGCCCCAAGGCGTGGAGGAATGGCTCAGACTGAAGGGCGTTCAAATCGGCGAAATGCGCTATGTCTGGCCACTCAAGTCCGGCGCAAGCTCCATTTCCTCAATGGCCGGAGCAGATGCCTTTGCGCTGTTGCCGGCTGAAGCGACCGAGTATCTGAAGGGCGAGCCTGTGTTGGCCTATTTTGTGCTTTCCGTGCCTTGGGAAAGTCGAGCCTTATTCCAAGGGTCGGACGATCCGGCATTTAGGCGCCTTGTGCGATACGTTCGCCATGAAGGAGCCGACCTTGCAATCAGAAACGTCGGAAGCCTCGGCGGTATCGCGGCTCTGTCAAGAGGAGAAGCTCACATGGCTGCCTGCCATCTTTTAGATCCGGCGACCGGGCGTTATAACGATAGCTATATCGATGCGTTAAAGCCGCACGATCGGAAGTGGATCAGAAAAGTCGTGTTTTTGCGATCGCAAGGATTTATTTTAAAGGAAGGCAATCCGAAAGGTATAAAGGGCGTAGAAGACCTCGCCAGAAAAGACGTCCGCATAATAAACCGCCAGCCCGGAGCGGGAACGAGGGTTTTGCTGGACTATTTACTGCGCGAGTCCGGCATTTCGCCTTCACAGGTTCAGGGGTATAATGTCCAGACAAACACCCACATAGACGCTGCAGCGAGAGTAGCATGGGGGCTTGCGGATGTCGCAGTCGGCGTCAAAGCTGCTGCCGATGCGTGGGGGCTCGATTTCATCCCGATAACTTGGGAGCCGTACGAGCTTGTAATCCCCGAGGAGCACATTGGACATCCCGGCGTACAGGCCCTCTTGGATGCCATAGAAAATCCTATGTGGCGGAAGGAAGTGGAAGAGCTGGGAGGATATAGATGGCCAGAATAATAGACCGGTACGGCAGACGCCTCACTTACGTGCGGATATCGGTGACGGACAGGTGCAACTTTCGCTGCCGTTACTGCATGCCGCCGTCCGGCATCCGTTGGGTTCCCCACGAGGCGATATTATCATATGAGGAAATCTTAGGCCTCTGCGGCGTGCTCGAGGAGTTAGGGATTGAAAAGATCCGCTTCACCGGCGGAGAACCGTTAGTTAGGAAGGGCTTTGTGGATTTTTTATACAGATTGAGGGAAAGACACCCACAGCTCCAAGTGGCTGTCACGACAAACGGTTCTCTCCTGAAAAAATGGGCTCACAGGCTTGCTGATTTAAGCTTGACGGCCCTAAATATCTCTTTGGATACCATATCCAAAGATAAATTTTTCTACATCACAAGGGGCGGGAATCTGGAAGAGGTCATATCCGGAATAGACGCCTTCAGGTCGCACTCCGATGCCCCGATAAAGGTCAACGCCGTCCTGATCAAAGATTTTAACGACAATGAAGAAGATATCTCTGCCATAATAACGTTCGCAAGCAGTCGAAAAGCCATTCCTCGCTTCATTGAGTTCATGCCGCTCGATGGCGATGTATGGAGCTGCGGCCGCTTCATAAGCGCCGACAACATGATCGAAGTTTTGCGTGCCATGGGTTATACGCGCCTTTTTGACGAAGAGGGGCAAAATTCCGGTCCTGCCATGTACCTGCAAAACCCCTTTACCGGCCAACGGGTTGGCATCATAGCTGCTGTTTCTCGCCATTTTTGCAGCCGCTGCAACAGGTTGCGCGTTACTGCAATGGGCGAGATGCGCTCTTGTCTGTTCGCTGATAGCGGCGTGAACTTGAAGGAGCCGCTTTCCTCCGGTGACTTTGAAGAAGTGCGCAATAGGATAATGGAGTGCGTCGCAGCTAAACCGCAGTCTTGGATGGGGCTTAAAACTTCTTCGCAGCACATGTCACAGATCGGAGGATGAGTCAGATGCAAAGCCAAGGTCACCTGGATTCGGAAGGGCATCCAGTAATGGTGGATGTCGGCAAAAAGGAAGAAAGCTTCAGAACGGCAGAGGCCGAAGGGTGGGTGCATCTGCCGCCTTCGATATACGAGGCCGTAGACCGCGGGCGTGTGAAAAAGGGAGATGTCTTAAAAATAGCCGAGCTCGCCGGCATCATGGCATGCAAACGTACTCCGGACCTAATCCCTTTATGTCATAACATCCGCCTCGACAGCGCCTCTGTCCGCTGTGTCTTAGAAGGTGAGCGCAAGGCGGTTTATATCCGTTGCTCGGCGTCGGCGAGAGAGGTCACAGGCGTGGAGATGGAAGCGCTTTTGGGCGTGACCGTGGCGGCCTTGACAGTGTACGACATGTGCAAGGGCATAGATAAGGGTATGCGCATAGATGGCATAAGGTTGCTCCGCAAAAGCGGCGGCAAAAGCGGCGATTATCGTGCGGAGGAGACAGCCTGATGCGCCTGCTTCGACTCTTTCACGGTGACAATCGTCAAGATGCATTCATGTGCTACCTCCACAGAGGCAAAGAAGGAGAAACGTTGGTCGACGGCAAGAGCAAGGTTGTCTACGCTGGGCTTCCTACCCCCTCTTTACCGGAGGACGAAGCCTTATTCATGATCGTGTCGCGCGACGATGGCGTAGATGTCGGACATTACCTTTCGTTCGGCGATGGAGCGCCGCTCCTATCGGTCACGCAGGTCGATGAAAGAGAAGAAGGAACTTTTATAGCGCTCGATGTGGTCGCGGATGGCTTTGTGGCTCTATCGAACCGCTGCCACTGGTGGTTTCCGATAACGGCGGGAGTTTTGACCGTAAGCGATAAAGGCAGCCGCGGTGAACGGATCGATACAGCGGGTCCGGCGTTGACCAAGCTGCTTCCAAGGATAGGGGCAAGGACAATAGCGCGCGCGATAGTTCCTGACGAGATAGAAGAGATCACCAACGTGCTCAGGGAGTGGAGCAGCGGGTCAAAGGTGGATCTTATCCTGGTAACCGGCGGAACGGGTCTATCTCCTCGCGACGTTACGCCGGAGGCTTTGATGAGCGTTGGCGACAGAGTCGTGCCCGGTCTTGGCGAATACATGCGCTGGGCCACGTCGCTTTCCACTCCGAGGTCAATCCTGAGTCGCGGCATCGCTGTCACTAAGGGTAAAAGCCTCATCATTGCGCTCCCGGGGAGCGAAAGAGGCGCCACAGAGTGTTTTAGAGCTTTGATGCCCACCCTTCGCCATGCTGTGGAAATGCTTTCCGGAAGGGGAGGAGAGTGTGCCCACAGCCATCATTGAGGATGGGTTTATGTTATTAGTATGGCAGAGAAGGCTACAATGAGTGACATAAAACGCTGTGTAATTATTACCGGAATGTCTGGTAGCGGCAAGAGCACCGCCCTGCGCATATTGGAAGATATGGGGTTTTTCCCCATCGACAATATTCCGCCCGCTGCTCTCCCTCAAGTCCTCGATCTGCTTCGCTCTCATGACTCAGCCACCCTTCACGGCGTGGTTGCGGTGACAGATGCCCGCGGAGGGGCGCTTCTTGAAGGTTTCGAAGATGTCGTGACCCGACTTCGCTCGTACATTCCCATGATTAAGGTCATATTCCTCGACGCCTCTGATGATTCGTTGGTAAGGAGATATGAACAGACGCGCCGCCGACACCCCATGGGGGCGGAACTCGCCTTGAGCGAAGCGATCGCCAAGGAAAGAAAGACCTTGGCGCTGATAAGGGAAATTGCCGATATGGTTGTCGATACTACGGAGCTTTCGATTCAGGATCTTCGCAACATGCTCCTTGCGGCCTTGGCTATGGATCAGGCTCAACCTACCGTCATCATAAGCTCTTTCGGCTATAAATACGGCATCCCATCGGACAGTGATTTCGTATTTGACGTTCGCTTCTTGGAAAACCCGTTTTATGTGCCTCAATTGCGCCATCTGTCCGGCAAAGACGAGGCCGTCCAGGATTATCTGTTGAAAGCTCCTGGTACTATAGACTTCATGAAACGATGCATAGATCTGATAACGTTTTCACTCCCTCTCTACAGGTATACCGGCAAGATACAGGTTCATATCGCCTTCGGTTGCACCGGCGGCAGACATCGTTCAGTAGCCATAGCGGAGTGGTTGGCAAAACACTTTTTGGAGAGAGGCGAAAAATGCTTTGTAAATCACAGGGATATAGAGAAGGAAGCAGGGCGGACGTGAAGTCTTCATGAGCTGGTGGCTCACTTTCCTCTGTGGGGTGCTCGTCGGGGCTGGGATTTATGGAGCCCTGTTGAACCGGAGGCGTTTGAAAAAAAGGAAGGTCTTCACTGGCCGTTTTCGGCGGCGAAAAGGCGACAGTTTTTACAAGGCGGTGAACCATCGTCTATCGTTAGGCCCGCACTTCGTAGCTCTCGGGGGTGGAACGGGGCTTTCCACGTTGCTTCGTGGTCTGAAGGGGTATTCCCGCAACATCACTGCCGTGGTCACAGTTACGGACGAAGGGGGAAGCTCGGGAAGATTGCGCCAGGAGTGGGGCGTTTTGCCGCCCGGCGATGTGCGCAATTGCCTTGTAGCCTTGGCCGAGAACGACAGTGCCCTCAACAACATATTGAGTTTTCGCTTCGACCATGGTGAGCTCAAAGGACATAGTTTAGGTAATTTGATCCTTCTGGCCGCTACGGAACTGGCTGGCGATTTTCGTCTCGCGGTCGAAGAGATGAACCACCTCTTAGCTATCAGGGGGCGCGTACTGCCAGTGACTACAGAGGCCGTCGTGCTCGCAGGACGCACGAGAGACGGGAAGGTTGTGCGGGGAGAGCTTGCCGTATCTTCGAACGGCAGCCAACTTGTGGAAATATGGCTTGAGCCGAGGGATGCGCATCCCTTGCCCGAAGTCATAAGCGCCATCTACGGCGCAGATCTCGTAGTTTTGGGACCTGGCAGTTTATTTACGAGCGTTATACCCAACATCTTACTTGACGATGTCAGTACAGCTATAAGGAAGAGCGACGCTCCGAAGGTCTACGTCGCCAATCTCATGACCCAACCAAACGAGACCGATGGCATGAACCTCTACGATCACACATCGTGGATTGCGAAAGTATTGAAGGCGTTTCCCGATTACGTCATAGCGAATAAAGCGCCCATACCGGAGGACACATTTAGCATGTATGTGGCATCTGGTTCATATCCGCTAATGTTGGATGACAACCAGAGAAGGGCATTGAACGAAGCTGGGTGCGAAATAATAGAGGCTCCTCTCATGAAAAAATTGGATAATGGCATGCTGCGCCATGACAGCCACAGATTAGCTGAGATCCTGGTGCGCCTGGCAAAGGAGGACAGAGACTAATAGATGGAGAAACTCGTTGCCCTTGTCAGGGATGAATGGCTGCTCTTGAGCGTAGACGACAATGGGGAAGCGGAAGGCGAGATTTTAGGGTTGATTCAGGGGATGAAAGAACTGAGGCAGGAAGACCTGTTAACCTCCGGTAGGTTATGGGTCTTTGAGAGACTGCGCCGCATTTGGCCGCTCGCTTCTTGGGCCGGGACGTGGGATTTTGCCTCACTTTTGGTTATTCCGCCCGACAAAAAAGGGAGAATATCTCTATCGTTGCCTCAAGATCTCTTGCGTCTCATGACTGACCGCTTTGACAGGCGAAACTCGTGGAGCTGGCTCAGGGGGTTGTGGGGCAGTTGTGGTTCCTTATACCTGCCCAGCAGCGGTTATTACTGCACCTTTCGTCTTTGCCAGCATAGCGGGATCGCTTTTAGAGTGGAGGAGCTGCTCTCTCAAATAATGGCAAAACCTGCGGAACGAAGGAAGGAAGGCTGCGTAGAGATTTCCATCCGCAGTCAAGTAGCCATTACAGTGCTGCTTCAACAGATGAAACTTAAGCGCTCTTCGCTATTGCTCCAAGAGAGGGCGCGCATGAGAGCCTTTCGAGATAGAGCGAATAAGGTGGTAAATTGTGATGCCTTTAACATTCAAAAGAGCCTTAAGGCAGCTGAAGAGCAACTAATCATAGCTCAACGACTTATGGAGTCGAAGGCATTCCATACGCTCTCCAGGCCGCTCAAAGAGTTGATAGTGGTGCGTCTACAGAATCCGAGCGCCACACTGGAGGAGTTAGGGAGAGCGCTCTCGAAGCCGGTTACCAAGAGTACTGTGGAGTATAGATGGAAAAAGCTGAAGTTCCTCGCTGAAGTTGCAACTGTTACTAAGGATTGAGTAACTCCGCGTTATATCAGAAGGCAGAACTAAAGGACGCTGAATTTGCATATGTGGTAAAGTTGATATAATTATTCTATAGGGTGCGATCTTTTCGCAAAACATTTTTGAGGAGGTAGATGAATTTGACGAAAAAGAGAATAGCTATTAACGGCTTCGGCAGGATCGGGAGGCTTTCGTTCAGGGCCTTCTGTCAATACGACGACAAAAATATAGCGGATGTGGTCGCTATCAACGACCTCACTTCACCAGCCACGTTAGCATACTTATTAAAGCACGACTCCGTTCACAGGCGCTTTCCCGGCACAGTTGAGGCTGGCGAAGACAAATTGATAGTAAACGGTAAGGAGATAAAGGTTTTCGCTCAAGCAGATCCCTCCAAGTTGCCTTGGAAGGATCTCGCGGTGGACATAGTCATCGAATCGACAGGCCGTTTCACCGACGCTGAAAAAGCGAAGGCCCATATTGAGGCTGGTGCCAAAAAGGTCATAATATCCGCCCCTGCCAAAAACGAAGATGTCACTATAGTTATGGGAGTCAACGAAGGCGCGTACAAGCCGAATGAGCACAACATTGTATCCAACGCGTCGTGCACAACAAACTGCTTGGCTCCGATCGTGAAGGTCCTTCATGATGAATTCGGCATTGTAAAGGGACTCATGACGACCGCTCATTCTTACACAAACGACCAAGTGACGTTGGATTTTCCGCATAAGGATTTGGCGAGGGGGCGAGCGGCTGCGCTCTCCATCATTCCTACAACTACAGGAGCAGCCAAAGCGATAGGCAAAGTCATACCGGAGCTCAATGGAAAACTCAACGGCGTGGCACTCCGCGTGCCGACTCCGGATGTGTCCATAGTTGACTTCGTAGCTGAGTTAAAGCGCGCAGCCACAGCGGAGGAAGTGAACGCGGCGATGAAGCGGTATGCAGAAGGTCCCCTGAAGGGCATACTTTCCTACGAACCAGGCCCCCTCGTGTCTATGGACTTTGTGGGGGATAGCCATTCGGCCATTTTTGCTCCCAACGAGACGATGGTCATAGAAAATATGGTCAAGGTATTCGCATGGTACGACAACGAGTGGGGTTACAGTTGCCGCATAGTCGATCTTGCCAACTACATAGCGAGCAAGATGTAAGGCGCATGTGGAGGAAGAGATGAAGCTCAAAAGAGTTAAGCCAGATCAAGCAAAAGGCAAGAGGGTCTTGGCGCGGGTCGACTTTAACGTGCCTATAAAGGGCGGTCGCATCAGCGATGACGGCCGCATAGTTTCCCATTTGGAGATGATAGATGCGCTCTCTGGTGCCGGAGGCCGCCTGACGCTCGTGTCTCACCTCGGTCGCCCTAAAGGTAAAACGCCGGAGCTCTCCCTCAAGCCAGTAGCGACGAGATTGGAGGAGCTGATCGAAAAACCAGTGACCTTCGTTCATGATTGCATAGGCGATGAAGTAAACGCCGCTATCTCCTCCCTAAAAGACGGAGATATCCTCCTTCTGGAGAACGTGCGCTTTTATCCCCAAGAAGAGAAGAATGACCCGCAATTTGCCAAGGCCTTGGCCCTTCCTCATCAGATGTTCGTAATGGATGCCTTCAGCGCGGCTCACAGGGCTCACGCTTCGACGCGCGGCGTCGCCGAATATTTACCGTCTTTTGCAGGTTCTCTCATGTGTCGCGAAGTGGAGATTTTGAGCGTGGTGCGAGACGACCCAAAACACCCCTTCGCCTTGATATTGGGAGGCGCCAAGGTATCGGACAAGATAGGCGTGATAGAGAACATGTTGAGCAAGGTAGATGTGCTCATAATCGGTGGGGGCATGGCTTTTACTTTCCTGGCGGCGCAGGGCCTCAGCATCGGCAGGTCTTTATGCGAACACGACAAGATCGATTTCGCCAAGGAGATGCTGAAGAGCGCTAAAGATAAAGGAGTAAAGCTATTTTTGCCCGTAGATGTGGCAGTGGCCAACGAGGCGAACGAAAGCGCCGAGCGTCGGATAGTCCCAATCGATCAAATCCCCGAAGACCAGATGGGGCTCGACATAGGTCCAGAAACCATAAAACTATTCTGCCAGGCTTTGACGGGGATAAAAACAGTGCTGTGGAACGGGCCTATGGGCGTATTCGAGCTCCCTCCCTTTAAAAACGGTACCGAGGCCATTGCCAAGAAGCTCTCCGAATTGACGGCCGAGGGGGCACTTACTGTGGTAGGTGGGGGAGATACAGCTGCGGCAATCAAGGCTGCAGGTTGCGAAAGGGCCGTATCTCACGTTTCAACCGGAGGAGGGGCTACCTTGGAATTCATGGAGGGCAAGCTCCTTCCAGGCATAGAGCCTCTATTGGAAAAGTAGAAAGGTGTGTAATCTCAATGGAGCGATGCGTTTTGTTGGCCGGAAATTGGAAGATGCACAAAGGCCCGAAAGAGACCCGTTCTTTTCTCGAGGATTTGGATAAAGTCTTAGAGCTGGAAAATGGAATAACTGAAGCGATCGTCTCCAAAAAGATTGAATTGGCTCTTTTCCCGCCATTTATAAGCATTCCTACACTTTGTGATTTTAATCACAAAGTGATAAAGTGGGGAGGGCAGAACGCGCATTGGGAGGAAAAAGGAGCCTTCACGGGCGAAATCTCGATTCCCATGCTCCTTGAACTCGGTTGTAGCTATGTCATACTTGGCCACAGCGAACGGCGTCACATATTCGGCGAAACCGACGAGATGGTAAGTAAAAAGGTAACCGCAGCGCTCGACCATGGGCTTTCTCCTGTATTGTGCGTGGGAGAAACGCTGGACGAAAGAAACGGCGGAAACGCCTTTTCGGTAATAAGGAGACAACTTCTTTCTGCGCTGGAGGGCGTCGATTCGACAAAGGCAGCACAAATTGTCGTAGCATATGAACCTGTATGGGCCATCGGCACGGGTCGCACAGCGAGCGACACCGATGCCCAAGAGGCTTGTAGTTTTATAAGAAGCCTATTTGCCGAACGCTACGGGCAAGATGTTGCATCAGGCGTACGCATTCTTTACGGAGGTAGCGTAAATCCCAAAAACGCCGCAGGCCTTCTGGGGCAACCGGACATCGATGGTGCTCTCATAGGAGGAGCGTCGCTTTCCGTTGAGAGCTATATCGAGATTGTCAAAGAAGCCCTATCGGTCCTGTAGGCAAGCTTATGTAACATAAGATACATTATAGGACACAATAAATATCGGTCAGTAGCCCTTAGCCTTTACTGGCATCTATATCTTGCAGGCAATTAACCGCGCCTCTGACAGAGAGTTTAAAATCTTGGGCAGGCATAAAGCCTGCCCAAATAATTCATTTTGAGGATTCGGTTCTGAGCAGACGCAAGACCTGACTCTTACATTTCGTCGACCTGCCACATGGGCGCATCTCCCCAGATGCGCTCCAGCGCGTAAAAATTTCTTCCTTCGCGGCTGAATATATGGACTATTATGGAACCGCCGTCTATTAAGCGCCACCTCGTGCTATCGTTGCCCTCGATATAGCATTGTATGCAGTGTTCATTAAGTGCTTTGACGGCCGTTTCAGCGAGGGCGTCCATGTGGACGTTGGAGCTCGCTGTTACGAGCACAAATACGTCGCTTATAACGGAAACCTCGCTCACATCGATGGCTATCATATTTTCGCCTTGTTTCTCTTCTAAGGCTTCGACGAGCCATTCGCATGAAGCTATCTTGTCATTGAGCTTGCTCTTTACCAAAGGTTTACATCCCTCCTATAATAACTGAATATTTGCGTGTTAAACAACTATATTTACAATTGACAGGTTGAACCTTCTTTGTTCTTCTTTTTTATGGATTTACGGAGCAATTTTTAAGTTCCTAAGCCTCGACAGGAGTTTTTCGTAGTCGTGACCGACTATGATCGTGACATGGGCAGCGGCTTCAGAAGGGCGCACCAGGTTTTTGGGTATTCCAAGCAATTCTGCCAATATTTGGGCCTCCTCTTTAGATTCAGCGCCTTTGGATGGATATATGATGTTGCTATAACGATAATCGAAATGCCTTGCGTTTCCCCTGTAGGCAACTTCTATACCTAATCTGTGCAATTCCTGTGCGATCTTAGCGCTCAATCCTTTGCTTCCATCGCCGTTGAGCACCGCGATAGGTCCCTTTATGCTTTCTACTTTTTCCTTGGACAAGACTTGGTTTCCTTCGGGTGTTGAGGTTGACGCATTCGCCGTGCCTCTTGTGCCTTCTTGATTGATGAAAGACACCTTCGCTTCGCTGGGTATTTCACCAGAAAGAAACGCCGAAATTTGGCTTATGTCTCCGAGCCAATAACTTACACCAGAGATGAGCGCGGGTTTTCCGGGCAGCGTTGATATATCTATATTATCTAGCGATAGGTCTTTGAAGTAAAGGCCAACCTGTAGCGCTTGGGATGGGGATAGATCCGTCTTTACCATGGAAGCCATCTCCTTGGTCAATTCCCCTAAGCGCGGCAAGATTTGAGGGTCCGTCATGCGCTTTAACAGTGCGGTTATAAATTTATGCTGCCTTTGTATGCGGCCCAAGTCGCCCATGGCATCGTGGCGAAAACGAACGTATTTGAGCGCCATGTCGCCGTTCATCAAATGGCGACCTGGCGGTATGTCAATGTAGAGTCCTCCGGCCCTATCGACATATCTCATGCGGGTTTCTACCTCTATTTCTACGCCACCTAAAAGATCTACGAGCTTCGGAAAGGAGTCATAACCTACTACTACGTAGTAATGAATCGGCAGCCCCAGATAATTAACCAATGTCCTTTTAAGCAGATCAATGCCGCCGTAAGAATAAGCGTGCCCAAGTTTATTCCAACCTCTGCCGGGAATATCGATACGCGTGTCTCTGGGCAATGAAAGGAGTTTAACCTTCTTGCCTTCTATGTCGAGCATCGCTATTGCTATGCTATCGGCCCTGTGCGAGTCACCTGTATCGTCCTCACCCACTACTAATATGTTAATCCTTCCTGTTGCCTCATCATACCTTACACTCTTTCTGATGCTTTCCGCTTTCGGGTGGACGATATCTTTTAGTCTCCAATTGGCTCCGATTATAGCTGCAGCCAATACTATGCCAATAAAGAGTAAGCGCTGCCATCTCATCGGGCGTCACCTTCCATCTCTGATATAAAGGCTCTTCTTATAAATGTAATGCTCCACATTCCATGGCACTAAGTAGCGAATGCTTGAACCTTCGGCGACGCGGCGACGAATTGCTGTACTAGAAATGGCCAGCATGGGTATTTCAAGAAGGACTACGGTCCTTTTAATAGCTTCTGGAAGTTCGTCCAGTCGTTCTATGCTATAGCCTGGACGTGTAACGGCTACTATGGAGGCTTCTTTTATTATGCTGTAGGGGTCTTTCCATGATGGCAGTTCGAGTACCGCATCTAACCCAGTTATGAAGTAAAACTGCACGCTTCCTGGGGGATACCAATGGTGCATCTCTCTGAGCGTGTCTATGGTATGGCTTGGCCCTTCTCTATCAATTTCTATGCGCGATATTTTAAAATGAGGGTTGTCTATGGTGGCCATGAGCGTCATGATATAACGATCTTCTGGAAATGATACTTGGCGACGAGATTTATGGGGAGGGTTTCCAGTCGGGACGAAGACCACCTCTGAAAGGTTGAGGACGCAGTACGCCTCTTCCGCTGCTATCAGGTGGCCGAAATGGATAGGGTCAAACGTCCCCCCCATGATGCCTATTCTTTTCTTCCTCAATAAGAAGCTTTTTTCAGCAGTCTCCATGCTATTGTGAGGGACCATCGGGTTGAAATTCAAAGGGCACTCCGCCTATAAGAATTGTATCGCCGTAGCGCGCCCCAGCTTGCGCAAGTTCAGCCTCAACCTTAAAACGCTTGAGAAGAAGGGCGAAATGTTGGATTGCCTCATCTTGATTGAAGTCATAACGTTGCACCACCTTTTCCAAGTACGGGTGCTGGACCTCATAAATTCCTTCCTCCACACAAAGAATCCGAGCAGCGACTTTTGACGGAGCAGCGACTTTTGACATAACTGCTGTCTCTGTTTCAACTGAAAGGTTATGGTCGGCTGAAGTCTCGTGTCTCGGATGAAGCCTTGCAAACTCCTTTATCGCTGAGGAAAGCCGTTCGATGCCTTCGCCCGTCAAGGCGCTCGTCTCAAAGAACGATATGTTCATCCTTTTCATTTCTGCCTGTACTTTAAGGCTTAGTGACCTCGCTTCGTCTAAATCTATTTTATTTCCCACTACGATGAACGGGCGTTCTAATAGCTCAGGGTTATAAAAGCCCATCTCGCGGCGTATAGCATTCCACTGCTCGATCACGCAAGAAAGATCCCCCGAACTAAGATCGAGGACATAGACCAAGAATCTGGTGCGTTCTATATGTCTCAAAAATCTCAAGCCGAGGCCTTTGTTCTGATGAGCCCCCTCAATCACCCCAGGCATATCGGCCAAAAGAATGCATGACCCTCCCTCTTCAATTACACCGAGATTAGGAGACAAGGTCGTGAAAGGATATGGCCCTATCTTCGGATGGGCATTTGTAAGGGCTAAAAGGAGGCTTGATTTGCCCACGTTTGGTAAACCCACCAAACCTACATCGGCTATCAACTTGAGCTCAAGTCTAAGCTTTACTTCTTCGCCAGGGTCTCCCCTTTCGGCAAACTTGGGAGCGCGATGTGAAGCTTTAGCAAACGAAGCATTGCCCCTCCCCCCTCTTCCTCCGCGGGCCACGAGGAGCTTTTCGCCTGGCTTTGTCAGGTCGCCCAAGAGGGAACCGGTTTTACTGTCCCAAACGACAGTGCCGCAGGGCACAGGTATGACCAAATTCTGACCGTTTGCTCCGTGCTGCTTTTTGCCTCTGCCGTGTTCCCCATCTTGAGCATTGAAGCGGGCGCTATATTCGAAATCCGCCAAAGTCTCTAAGCCAGCGACTGCCTCAAGAAAGACATCTCCGCCCTTCCCGCCATTGCCTCCGTCAGGACCGCCTTTCGGCACATACTTTTCTCGACGAAAGCTGACACACCCGTTTCCACCTCTACCAGCCCTTACGCTTATTTCGACCAAGTCTACAAACTTCATTGTCGCATCACTTCGCCCTGCTCATAAGAACAAAAGGGCCTTTTATCGCAAGGAGGCCCTTTGTCTTCTTTCGGCAAATTAAAAAACCGTTCATGTTAGTTATTGGCAGGTTCTACGCTTGCGTATGATCTGCCGCCTTTGTTCTCGAACTTAACAAAACCCGAAGACAGAGCGAAGAGCGTATCGTCCTTACCTCTTCCGACGTTTCGTCCAGGATGTATCTTTGTGCCTCTCTGCCTAACAATTATAGTTCCTGCCTTGATCATTTGACCATCATAGCGCTTTACACCAAGGCGTTTGCTATTGGAATCTCGGCCGTTTTGGCTGCTGCCTTGCCCTTTTTTGTGAGCAAAAAGCTGTAAGTTAAACTTTCTGATCATTATCTTTCTTCCACCTCCACTACCTTTACATACCTGGGATATGAGGCTTCTACTGCTTTAAGACTATAAAATATAGTGTTGACAATACTTTTGACCCTTTTATCGTGAGCAAGTGGCCACTCTATAGAGAAATATGCCGGCTCGTCTTCTTTTTTGCACTGCACGCCGTTCAGGGTCAATACATCTATTAGTCCAACAGCCAAGGCTTGAAGCAATGTCGACACAGCAGCGCAGACAATATCTTTGTTTCTGGGGGCATATCCGCTATGGCCTGAGGCTCTCATAGATGTAGCCTCTCCATCCCTCTTTACTACTTCTACAGTGATCACCTAACTTTGATTTCTCCTATTTGAAGATCTGTAAATGGCTGGCGATGGCCCCTAAGCCTTCTGTAGTTCTTTTTGCGTTTGAATTTGAAGACCAAAACCTTTTCTTCCTTTCCGTGCTCCAAGACCTTCGCCTCAACTGTCGCTCCATCTATAAATGGGCGACCTGTCTTAACCTCTTCGTCAGTTGAAACCAAAAGCACCTTATCAAGAACTACATTGGTCCCTGGGTCTTCCTTCATCTTCTCTACGCGAATGACGTCGCCCGTAGAAATGCGGTATTGTTTACCACCTATATCAACCACTGCGTAAGACACCCTTTATTCCTCCCTCTCGCTGAGATTCGGGTAGGCTTGGCAAAGCCTTTTAAAGACCCGTCTCAAGCGGAAATGCCGTAGCTATTGCATTTTACGCGAGATTCGACCACAAGTCAACGCATCCATGCTGTTCTCAGCTGCGCGCTTTTCTTCTTCCTTCACTTCTTCCAAATGCTCTAAGGCCGATACTCCGTTGCTCTGTGAGCTTTGGTCTGGGTGCTTTATATAGTTACTCGGCATGAAGCACCAACTTCATGTGATCTTCACAATATTCTTGCGTAACCCGTTGGTCTAGCCTACATTTTTGCCGAGCTCTTGATATTTATCCTTTTATGCGATCAGTGGGCTAAAAAATCCGCTGCCGTCCGGGTTGTATCATCTCAGACGGCAGCAAAATAAAACTTGGTGGGTGGTGCAGGAATTGAACCTGCGACCTCTTCCGCGTCAAGGAAGCGTTCTTCCCCTGAACTAACCACCCCTTCGGCAAGGATAAGTCTACCATCCTGCGCCGGATTGTCAAGCTACCCCGCTTCATTTAAAGAAGTTTTAATCGAGGAGCTCCTCGGGGTTGCGAATTAACATGAGGCTTATTTCGTCGCGCCCAACGCCGCATTTTAGCATGAGGTCGACGAAGCAGGCAAGCCCTATAGGTGGTGACGGGTTTGAGGCTTGGCCGAAATCGGTGGCCATGATACATCTTGAGGCTCCGACGCTTTTTATCGTCTCGGCCATATATTCAGGGGTTATAGAATCCCAGGTCGGGAGCAGTGAAAGCATTGTCTTTTCCATATATACTCCCAACTTTGCCAGTCTAACTTGTTCCTCTATGGACAACTTGCTCGTCTCAAAATCTGGATGGGTGAAGACAATCTTTTTGACGCCTCTTTTGACCGCCTCCTCACAGAGGGCGATAGCCTCTCGGTTACCAAGGTGCCCTGTGGCAAGGCACGCGCCGTTAGAAGCTACCAAATCTATAATTTCATAGATTGCCTCGAGCAATTTACCACTCTCATTCAGGATGGATATGCCGCGCTTCGGTTCTTTCAAAGGGCGCTCCATCTTTTGAGTTTTATATGTTCCGCCTCCGTAGAAGTTAAAATGGTTTTCAGCATGAATTGTGGGCATCCAGACTACGGCGGCGCCTAAGTTCAATGCCGAATCCACAGCATAGGGATTTAATCCCCCCACAAAATAATTCAGTGTTAGTGATCCATAGAGTCTGGTATTTTTGCCAGAATGTTTATTGGCAATGGTCGTCCTGGAGGCCGTGCAACCGGCGTGAGATTTTATTACGCCTCCTCTTATGCCATAGCTTTGAAGTTCAGCAGAGAGCTCGAAGTCATCCATAAGTCTGGGGAAAAGGCTTGGAGCAGAATGAATGTGCATGTCAAAAGCTCCTCTTATGAGTTCGAGTGACTCTTGAGAAGAATACAACTCCACATCAATCACCTCCTTACAATACCTAAGAATAAAAAGGCTGCAGCGATGAACGAGCTGCAGCCTAAATCTGTGACTTTGTTAAAGCAGAGACATTACTTCTTCTCGCCCCATGGATTGACTTTATATAGGTCGGTAAAGCGTTTGATTAGAGCCTTCATGTATTCGTCATATTCATCGAGTATCTTAACATCCATAGGTTGAACGGCCTTGCGCATATCCTCGATGAACTCGGGATCTTGGGAAATCTTTCTGAAGGCATCTCCGAGCTTTTGAGCGATCTCGTCGGGAAGGCCCTTTGGCGCTACGATGCCGCGGCTCGAGTCGCTGACCACATCGTACCCCTGCTCTCTAAGCGTAGGCACATCTGGCAGATCCGGATATCGTTTCTCCGCCATTACGCCTAAAGCCCTGATCTTGCCGGCTAATACCTGTTCTGCAACGTTGCCTACGTTGAAGCCTCCCACATCCACATGCCCTCCCAGGACGGCCGCGGTAATTTCGGCATCGCTCTTATATGGAACAGGCCTCACCTTAACGCCGGTTGCCACTTCAAACATATTCGCTGCTATGTGATCGTCTGATCCTATGCCTGACGTCGCCCAGGTAGTCTTGCCTGGATTGGCTTTGGCGTATTTGATTAAATCGTCGAGCGTTTTGAACCTGTCATCGTCAGCTCTGACTCCTATAAGACCAGGATCGACGACGAAGTTAGCCAAATACTTAAAGTCCTCCATTGTATATTGGGTCTGTCTCATTAATATGTTGGAGAGAGCGTGGGGAATGTTTATAGTGCAGAGCGTATAGCCGTCAGGCGCTGCTTTTTTGAGAGCCACAAGTGAAATCTCTGTATTAGCCCCCGGCATGTTATTGATGACCATGGGTTGCCCCAGGTACTTATCGGAATATTTGGCTACTATTCTGGCCAACACGTCAGTAGCACCGCCAGGACCAAACCCTACTATCACGGTTATAGGCTGAGAGGGATACCCCTGCGCGCCCACCGGCAAGGTCATTAAACCCACCATCATTAAAGCTAAAACTAACCCCGCTAACCGCTTCATCCCTAAAACCCCTCCTTGATCATTGTATTTTTTATAACCTCGTAAATTATAACCTGTAAAGTAAGTAAAAACCCAACAACTACATGATCAGATCATGCATCAGCTTCGAACTCTTCCGTCTTTTTCCCTTTTTTAATGAAGGTAGCTATACCAACCCCCAACACCAAGAGGAACATGACGATCAAAACTAAGTTGAGGATTCCCGAGAACATATATCCAACATCTCCGCCGCTTATTAACATGGCCCTGCGCCAATTTTCCTCAGCCATAGGGCCTAATATAAGGGCCAAGACTGCCGGGCCAGCGGGTATCGCCAACTTTCTCATTATATACCCTATGAACCCGAAGAAGAGCATTAGCCCCACATCGAACATGCTATTTTTTATGGCGTAAGTGCCCACCACGCTCAGAGCGATCACCATAGGACCTACGATGCTGTAAGGGACTTTTGCTACCTTAGCAAATAAGTAGGAGCCGAAGTAGCCCAAAATCAACATAACCACATTAATCAAAATCATTCCCAGCATGAAAGTGTACACTACATCGGGATGTTGAACGAAGAGTCGAGGCCCAGGCTGCAAGCCATGAATGAGAAGCCCGCCCAGCATAATGGCGGTTACCGAGTCGCCGGGGATGCCAAGGGTCAGCAGGGGCACCAAAGCACCACCTGTAACGCCGTTGTTAGCCGCCTCAGACCCAGCAACCCCCTCACTCCATCCCGTTCCAAATTTCTCCGGGTGTTTCGAGAATCTCTTAGCTTGCTCATATCCTAAGAATGTAGCGACATTTCCACCTGTCCCTGGGATGGTACCTATGAACGTCCCGAGTATTCCGGACCGTATGTACGTGGGCCAACACACATGGGCTATCTCATGCCAAAGCTCTCGAAACTTGCAAGAAACGCCACGCTCTACGATCTCAGGTATCCTATTTACGGTCTCAGATTCGATCATCTCGAGCGCCTGTGGTATAGAAAAGAGGCCTATGAGTAAGACTATCACGTTAACCCCGTCCAATAAGTTCGGTACGCCGAAGGTGAAACGGGGCACCCCCGTGAGCGGGTCAAGCCCGATTGACCCCACAAAGAGACCAAAAACAGCAGCGAGAAATCCTTTAACAATGTTGGCGCTGGATAGAGAGACGATGACAGAAAGCCCCAGGAGGGCAAGCCAGAAATATTCGCTCGCCCCAAACATGAGAGCTATACGCGCCAGAGGCGGGGCCAGGAAAAGTAGGACAAATGCACTGATTATACCTCCAGTAAATGAAGCGGTAGTGGAGATTTTCAATGCTTTGTCCGCTTCTCCCCTCTGTGTCATGGGAAAGCCATCCAAGAGAGTGGCTGCAGAGCTCGGTGTGCCTGGAACGTTCAGCAATATGGCAGAGATGGACCCGCCGTATATGGCTCCGCAATATATACTGCCCAAAAGGACCAGGCCGTAGGCTGGAGGCATACCGAAGGTAAGCGGGATAAGCAAGGCTACGCCCATAGAAGCCGTCAATCCCGGCATAGCGCCTACAGCTATGCCGAGGCCAGTACCGAGGAACATCAGTAACAACGACTTTATGCTAAAAACTACAGGGATGGCTTGAAATATAGCGTCATACATCAGTTGATCCCCTTTCTATTTATTAAAACAACGTAAGGCGAGGAAGAGGAACCCTAAGAAAGAGCCCGAATACACAATATAGCACCACCACAAAACCTACTGGAACAGTCGCAAGGACTATAAGATTCCTCTCTTTCAAGAAATACATAGACACGAACACATATAGCAGGGTTGCAAAATAATATCCGATAACCTTGATGAGCATATAATAAGCAATGGTGAAAATGATCATCCCATAGAGCTGCCGATAGACAATATTTTCTGACTTTGTCTTAACCCTAGGCTTAGTGATTAAAAGGACTACACTAAGGACTATAGTCGTTAAAAGTATTGTTAAAGGATAAGTAGCTGCCTCTGCCGGATAACTCTTTGCTTCCACAAGACCAAAGACAGAAAGCATAATTACAACGATAGCGGTAATGCGATTTTTCTTTGCCATGTCCACAGTCGATCACTCCTTCTGTCTGTTTCCTGCATTTTATTTTAATAGTGATCCTGTTGACCTATTGCTATAGGTTCTTCAACAGTCAGATTAAAATACCTGTTCGCACCTCCCTTCATGCCCTCCGGTAACATGACGGTGATAGATGGACTCTCTTCTACTGTTACCCTACCTCCATCTACCCTGAGCCATCCGTCGTGGCCAGGCAGCACACGATGAGCCAATTTCCTTATTTTAGCTATACTATGCTCGCTCGCTGCTGGGTCGAGCGTCATGTCCACGTGCCCTGTTGCGAGTTCAATCCTATTTTTAACTACATCGCCGGCGAGAACCCATTTCCCCCCTTCGATCTCTAAAACAAGAGAAATACCTCCTGGTGTATGACCCGGGGTGGAAATCACTTTTAAGCCCTGAGCAATATCTGTCCCGTCTTTCACGAGGCATAAATTACGTCCCTTTAAAAAATCAACTATGCCATGGGGAATCAGAAGGTCGTCTCCCTTTATTGCATAATCCCATTCGTCCTCACTGACGAAAAAGGCGGCGTTGGGAAAGAGATATGCGTTCTCACAATGATCGTAGTGCAGATGGCTGAGGACGACTTTGTTGACATCGCAAGGCCTCACGGAGCACTTCTCCAAGGCATCTAATAGGTTCAATCGAACGCCCATGGCACCTGTATCAAAAACTATCCTCTCTCTTTCCGTCGTGATAAGGGCTACGTTACTAAAGCCCAAAAAACCTACATCGGCTTTGCCCGGGAACCCTCTACACAGCACTTCTACCTTCATTGCCCTTGTAAGCACCCCTTTCACAGCTATTTACAATTACCCGCATAGTGTATTCTTTCGTTCATTTTAGGCAAGTATATCATAGGGCGAGAGCTTTCTGAGATTTACAAAATTGCAAGAATTTTATAAAATTTTGTACACATCGTCTAACACACTTTCCGCTGAAGAGCAGTTGATGACCCTTAACCATCTAAGGTTGATAGGCCGCTTTAGTCTACTTTCGGAGCTGATTTTACGCTTCAGCTATGACCGCAAAACGAATCGTCTCTCCTACAATCGGCATAGCCTCTTGTATCAGTTTGCTACACAGCGCTCTTTGATGATCTCGATTGGTTCTTTAAATATGGTGGCAAAAATTCGCCTATTCATTTTAAGACTATGCCGGTTCTATTGCCGCATTTTAGACACGTACCTGATGTATCGAGTGCGGTTTTAACGACCTCATATCCGTGCCGTAAGATCAACTCCTCTCCGCACCCCGGGCAGCGCGTTACGGCCGGCTCGGTTACGTTTCCAAGGTAAACATAGTGAAGTTTTTCTGAGGCTATCGATTGAAATTTACGCAGCAACTCTATAGGAGTAGGCAGCTCATGCCAACGATATTGAGGGAAGTAGCGAGATATATGAAGCGGTATATCCGGCGAAAGCAACGCGATCCAATCCACCAGCTCGCCAAAATGTTCCTCGCAGTCATTGAAACCCGTTACGACCAAATGCGTAATCTCAACGTGCACGCCGCCTTCAAAGAGTGCCACGATGGTCCCCTTTACACACTCGAGGTCGCCGCCCAACTTCCTGTAGCCTTCCTTTGTAAAGGTCTTGAGATCCACGTTGGCAGCATCCACGTAAGGCAGAAGTGCATTCAGCGGTTCTGGAAGGACCAGCCCGTTCGTCACCAGGACAACGGCTATCTTTTCTTGCTTCAGCAATTTGCTACTGGCGATGACAAATTCATACCACACAAACGGCTCGTTATAAGTGAATGCGACGGCATTACTCTTGTATTTTTTCGCCAGACCGGCCAATTCTTCAGGCGTTATAGAAATAAGTCCTAAGCTTTCGTCCCCTCGGGAGAGATGCCAATTCTGACAGAAAGGACAGGTCATATTGCACCCTACCGTGCCCAAGGAGAGAATCTGCGTGCCTGGGCGCCAGTGGTAAAGGGGTTTCTTTTCCACAGGATCGAGGGCGGGGGCGGTAGCAAGTCCCCAGTTTAGCGTCGCCATCTCACCGGAAGACACATGTTTCCTGACGCCGCACACCCCACGTGCGCCTCGTGGCAGTAAACAGCGGTGGGGACATAGATCGCAGCGAACGGCCTCGCCTTCTCTGTGCCAGTATAGAGCTGGGTGATCGGCTTCGCCGCATGTCATCTTTTGTCAGGCCTCCTCATACCGTTCCACGGTGAACCGATATACTGTGGCCCCTTCTAATGAACGGATGCCGGCTTTTTGAGCAGCGATGGAAAGCTGTTCTTGGGGTGTGTCCACTCCCTCTAAATCTGGAAGCAGTACCCCTCTCGCATGCCCCTTGGCGACTATCACGCCGTAGCGCTTAGGGTCCAATTCCTCAATAGAAGAAATCGTCTCGGGCTCAGAGAGGACGTCCACAGATATTACTAGCCCTTCCAGCTCCTCTTGTCTTACCGGAGGAAATCGCGGGTCTTCGGTGGCAGCCGCAACGGCATTGTGCATGATCTCTCGAAGCAAATTTTCGTAGGCTGGAACTATTGTCCCTATACATCCCCTCAGGTTTTTATCGCGCGTTTTTAAGCTGACGAAGGCTGCTCGCCCTTGACTCTCCAACTGGCGCGTCGCGCTTTCGCCTAAGGTTTTGGATACCTCTTCTCTTGAAGGCAATCGCCCTTGCGATAGATACCGCTCGAGCGTAAGTCGCGCCAGCCTCACGTGCGGTGACAAATCATCCCTTGTCTTTTTTTCTGCTGTCGCTGGTTGCCAAAGGGCCACGCCGTAACCCACGCCGAAGGGGCCTTCATAGGAGATGACATCGATAGGTTCGCCTCGTGCGGCTCCGAGGAGGATCAGGGCGGACCGCAGACCGCACTCGCCCGCCTCCTCTATTTCAAGAGGGGATAACTTCCATATGGGCTCGGGAGAGGATCTTTGCAACGACTCGATAACGGTCCGATCGAAAATGGCAGCCCTCGGGTTGTAACCAGCCGGAGCCCCCGGTATGAGCCTGTGGGAGAGGTCGCCGCTGCACAATAATCCCCAGTTTGCTCCATCATCAAAGTCACGCAGTAGTTCCCCCAAGCGGTAGGATTCTTTGTAAGTCAATCCTATCGGATTTGCCAAAATGGCGAACGGAACTTTACCCCAAGACTTAGCCAAGAAATAGAGCGGGACGACAGTTGCATGATCCAATATAAGGCGGTCTCCGTCATGGAGGTGCACCGGCACTTTATGCGAACGCAAATATGACTCGAGAGCTTGAGCCGTCGCTCTGTCTCCTTCCGTTTGAATGCGCACCTGTGGCGCCCCGAATTGAGATAGATCTCCTACGAGACGGTCCGCAGTCAACATTAATAAACCTTCCCTGTAAATCTGGTGAGGAGTAAAAATGAGCAGTCGTTCAGGCCTAAGCCCGCTAAGTTTCTCTGCGAGCTTCAGCATGCCGTCAACGGTCGATTGAGCCTCCCTCTCATTTCCGCGCCCTACCTCGGGCACTATGATGGGAGGATGAGGCGTAAAAGCACCCCACAGCCACATAGGGATCACCTCCGATTAAATTATATTTCAAAGGCGCGATTTGCGCAGAGCAAGGGCGAGAGGTATCCCCAAGCCGAAGCATGTGATCGCCTCCCCTGTTGAAACGTACAGCACAGTCGGAATGAAGGGCAAAGACAACAAGTAAGATAGATACCCTCCTACAACTAAGCCATTGATAATAACGGGAGGCAACGCCGCAAGTGCCAAGCTGGGCATTCTCCTCGTGAGGAGCGCAGAGAGGAGTGTAGCACCGCTGCCGAAAACGACATCGATGATTCCGAAGCCGCCAAAGAAGTTGGATATCGCGCACCCTACGAAGAGGCCAGGGATTGCTTCTGCCCACAAAACTGGCAGCAATGTGAGCGCTTCTGCTACTCTTACCTGCACTGGCCCAAACGAAATGGGAGAGAAAGCGAGCACCAGCGCCACATATAATCCGGCGATTGACGCTGAAAGGGCGATCTTCTTAGACATTTCATCTACCTCACAGAATTAGCATCGCGTCGCCAAACGAGAAGAAGCGGTATTGCTCCTTAATTGCAATTTGATATGCTTTTATTATATTCTCATAGCCTGCAAAAGCTGCCACGAGCATCAGAAGGGTGCTCTTCGGCAGGTGAAAGTTTGTTATGAGTGCATCGACGACACGAAATTGAAATCCAGGATATATGAAAAGGCTTGCGATGCCCGGACCGTACTTCACAGAACCGTTTTCGAGGGCTGCAGACTCGAGACATCGCACCACTGTCGTGCCTACGGCAACCACTCGCCTGCCTTTGCTTTTGGTTTTGGCGATCTGCTCGGCCACTTGGGAAGGAACCACGTAACGTTCAGAGTGCATCGTATGTTCTTTGATGTCGGTCACATTTACCGGACGAAATGTGCCAAGTCCAACGTGCAGCGTTATCCACGCCAAAATGACCCCTTTTTGGCTTAGCGACGCCATTAGGGCCTCCGTAAAGTGGAGGCCAGCCGTCGGGGCTGCTACCGAACCGTCGTTTTTGGCGAACACTGTCTGGTAACGCTCAAATGGCAGGTCTTTTTTGCGGATATAAGGTGGGAGCGGAACCTCTCCGAATTCTTCAAGAAGGGCCCTTACGTCGATTTCGTCCGGAAAAGAAACGACTCTTATGCCCTCTGGCAGATCTGATTCTACAACTACACGAATACCACAGTCCAGAAAAATCAGCTGACCCGCCCTTAACCTTCGCCCGGGCCTCACGAGGGCTTTCCATTTTTTAGATTCCTCGTCGAGCGGAGCGAGCAAAAAAATCTCTACTTCTCCCCCTGATCCCTTCTTTCCGCGAAGGCGGGCTGGAATGACGCGCGTATCGTTCGCTACTAAAAGATCTCCAGGGCTCAAATATTCCACAATGTCTCGGAAGCGGCGATGTTCAATTGTGCCCTCATCGCGATGCAATACCATGAGGCGTGAGGCATCCCTAGGCTCTATAGGAGATTGGGCTATGAGCTCCTCAGGGAGGAAGTAATCGTACGATTCCGTTTTATACAGATCGAGAATTGCCATTCCTTCGTGCCGCTTCAATAGAGCTTCGAAATCTCGGTATTAGGGTAATAATGGTTTAAAATCTGCCTCGCGCTCCACCCTTGCTCTGCCATCGCCTTTGCTCCCCACTGAGACATGCCTACGCCATGCCCCCATCCCCTGCCGTAAAAGCGCACAATTCCCTCAGCAGTGCGCATTGGCGCAGGAGCAACCGTAGGGGCAGGAATGGAGGGAAGAATGGGGCTTTTTCTCTTGGAGAGCGCCTTTTGCACATAATGTTGGCGCTTCTCCGGGTGCATGAGCATATCAATAAGCTCATCGGGGGTGAAGCATCCCTGTTTGGTCAGAGCGATTAGCGTGTTCTCGCCCACATTTGAGGAGGCGTTCGGTGGAGTCGTGGACGGTGATGTCGGATTTGTGGCCACCGCTTTAGGTTGGATGCCGTCGACGGAGAACGCGGTACTCCTCAACTCATTTGGCCCAATCGCCATGCGAAAGGCATGCCCGCTTACTTTTTGAGTGCCCATAGAACCGTTGAGTATTACGCTGTTCACGCGGCCGCCCGGGCTTGTGTTTTCAAACTGCAGATCCAAAAGCGCCCCCACGTCAAAACCTGCCCTGCGAAGCCTGTTTTCTATCTCTTTCAGGGAAAGCGAAAGGCTCCATTGGCTATAAGGAGATTGGTAAGAGAATGGCTCAGCGATTGGTCTTAGATAGGGATAAGACCCTCCCCATACGTCTTTTACATCGGCAGTATAGCCGCCGCTGTCGGCATGATAAAACACGAGTGCGAGATTACCTTGATATGTGATAACCATACCACTCGTCGCTTTTATGGCTTGATCTAGCTTGGGATCCTCAGCGTTGACCCCTCTATAGACCTGACAGTGAGGCAAAGCACACAGATCAAAACCTTCGCTTTTATGGCGCCCGCGGTGTTTTATGGCATACGTTCTGGCCACTATAGCTTGGGCCTTCAACGCTTCCATGGGCCAGGCTGGGTTGACTTCCATCTTGAGGACACCCTTAAGGTAATCTTCTACCGGCAAAACGTTGACTACGGCGAGGCCACCTGCACTTGGAACCAACCTTAAAAGGCCTCTGTAGGGCCTGCCTTTCCATGAAAGGTAGCGTGAGCTTGTAAACGTTACCGGTAAATTAGCCTTGGTCTTTCCCATAATCAAAGTGCGAAGGCCGCTTTCTGCGCGAAAGTCAACGCTTTTCCCGAGGTTAACCCTTCTGCCGGAGGCATCAATGGCAGTTATGGCGCCAGACGAGCTTATGGTGCCCGCCGTGATGCCTGATTCTAAGCCTATAGATATGTCTACCTGCGCCCCTTGGGCCGTAACGGTGCAGGTCGACAAAATAAAGACCATCAAAGCCGTGCATGCTAACTCTTTAGCGATAAATAAATTTAGCTTTCTGGATGTCACTTAAACCACCTCGCAAAAAGATTGAGTAGCACGGTTAAGATCAAACTCACCACTATCATCGTAGTGATAGGGGCAAATATGACGACGTTTTTCTTATGGATTGTGATATCTCCGGGAAGCTTACCGAAAGGCAACGGCACCTTTCCTAAGACGAGCAATATAACCCCTATTGCCGCAATGCTGCACCCTAAGAATATAAGGAATTTGGCAAAATCGCCCACGCAGATCACTCCTCAGGTATTAACTTTACCTGCCGATAGTTGGTCCAGGGACAAGGTCGTCCCAAGTATGCAAAAGCCTTTTGGGTTGCCCTTCTCCCTCTCGGTGTGCGTTCGATATATCCTTTTTGTATAAGGTATGGCTCATAGATGTCTTCAATTGTCTGCGCTTCCTCGTTTAGGGCAGCTGCGAGTGTGGAAAGTCCAGCAGGGCCGCCGTCGAAGAGCTCCACTAAGGCGCGCAAAAAGCGCCTGTCTCTTTCGTCTAACCCCTCTTCGTCCACGCCCATCATGCTCAGCGCCAATCTGGCCAATTCCTCGTCTATATAATCATGTCCTCGCACTTGAGCGATATCGCGCACTCTCTTCAAAAGCCTCAAGGCTACCCTTGGCGTGCCGCGAGCGCGCCGTCCTACTTCATAAGCACCCCCCTCTTCAATCTTCACCCCTAAGATAACTGCACCACGCCGGACGATCGAGGCCAATTCCTCCGGCGCGTAAAAAGAAAGCTGCTCCACGATGCCGAAACGCCCTCTCAGAGGAGATGTAAGAAGGCCCAATCGTGTAGTTGCCCCCACGAGGGTAAAAGGGGGGAGCTTGAGCCGCAGGTTGCGAGCCATCGTACCCTTGCCTACTACGATATTTATAGAAAAGTCTTCCATGGCTGGATAGAGTATCTCTTCGACCTGCGGGGGGAGGCGGTGAATCTCATCTATGAAAAGGACGTCATGGGGCCTGAGATTCGAGAGGATTGCAGCCAAGTCCCCGGCTCTCTCTAAGGCCGGGCCGGATGTCATCCTAAGCTCTCCTTTCATTTCCCTGGCGATTATACTGGCTAAAGTGGTCTTCCCAAGGCCAGGTGGACCATATAGGAGGACATGATCAAGGGGCTCGTCGCGCTCAACTGCAGCGCGGACGTATATGCAAAGTTTCTTCACTATCTCTGTTTGCCCCACGAATTCCTCCAGAGAGCGAGGGCGAAGGGATGGTATTTCTTCGTCCTCTTCAATTGGAGAAAGGCTAATCAGGCGTTTCTTGTCCGGTTCCATTCGACACCACCAGTTGACTGTCTTGCAATTCTCTTAAAGCAGCCTGTAAAAGCCGAGCTTCGTCAGATATTGCCTCTTTGCCCTTGGTGCGCTCAAGCGCAAAAAAGACCTCCCTGTCGCTGAATCCCAAGACCTTGAGTGCCTCGATAACGCTCTTTTCGATCGCGTTTTCGCCTTCCGTAAGCGGCTCGGAAAGAGCAGAAGAAAACCCCCCTAATCCCCCTTTTAACTCGAAACATATGCGCTCCGCCATGCGTTTGCCTACACCAGGCGCTGCGATGAGTTCGTCGGTCGCGCCCGAGGATATCGCTCGGATCAGCCTCTGAGGGGGAAGGGAACACAACATCGAGAGCGCTAATCTATTGCCGACGCCTTTAACCCGCCTCAAAGCGAAGAAGAGATCCCTTTCTAATTCATCGCAAAAGCCATAGAGGGATAAACCTCCATCGCTCACGTGCAAAAACACGGGGATTTTAATGAGATCTCCCACTTTGTGCCCCTTTAAGGCCGACCTGGTACAGGTTATCTCAAATCCCATGCCGCTCACATCGAGCGTCAAGCAATCCGAACCAATCGATGCTATCTCTCCACGAAGAAACCTCAACATGTCTTTTCAACCTCGCCTTATGACATAGCCCCGACCATGACCAAAGCTGTAACAGCACAGGCCAAGGCATCGGCAACATCATCAGGGGTAGGGACTGTATCAAGCCCCAACATGGCGGCGACCATCCTTTGGACCTGGTCTTTTGGCGCCCTCCCATAGCCGCATATGGCATTTTTGACCTCCGCAGGCTTCGGCTCGACTAGCGGAAGGTTCTCTTGAGCCGCCAACAATAAGACCACCCCTCTCGCTTGCCATACGAGCTCGGCCGTGGTCGTATTTCTGCCGAAAAAGAGCCTTTCTACGGCGACCAATTGTGGCGAGAAACTCTCTACCTGTTCCTTCAGTTCTTCATATATTTGTTGAAGCCTATGAGCGGTTGATGAAGACGAATCCGTTTCTATGCAACCACTCGTCATCAATCCACAACGCGAGCCGTCACATTCTATCACGCCGAATCCCAGGCGACCTATGCCCGGATCGATCCCCATGCAGCGACACGGGTTCTCAAACGCCGGAGACTTCTTCCAGGATCTCATCTGGGATATCGAAATTGGCATAGACATTTTGCACGTCGTCATGATCCTCCAAAAGGTTTAAAAGCCTCACGACTTTATGTGCGTCGTCTTTGTCTGAGATGGAGACCGTGGATTTGGGCACCATTCCAACCTCGGCCCCACTTACGGCAAACCCATGCCCCTCAAGGGCACCTTTAACTTTGCTGAATACGGCGGGGTCGCAATATACGACGAACTCCCCGTCTTCATTCTTCACGTCATCTGCTCCTGCCTCGAGCGCTGCAGACAAAAGCTCGTCTTCGTCGAGCCCTTCGCCGGTTATACGGATCATCCCACGGCGTTCGAATATCCAGGACACACACCCTGCCTCGCCAAGGGAGCCCCCGTTTCTGCTGAAGAGCGTGCGCATTTCAGAGGCGGTCTTGTTGCGATTGTCCGTCAACGCCTCCACTAAAATGGCTACTCCACAAGGGCCGTAACCTTCGTAGAAGACCTCCTCATACTGAACTCCTTCCAACTCGCCGGTGCCGCGCTTGATGGCGCGTTCTATATTATCCATCGGCACGTTAGCCTCTCTCGCCCTTTCAATGGCGGTCTTGAGGCGAATGTTCATAGACGGGTCTCCGCCGCCCTCTCTTGCCGCCACGATTATAGCCCGGACGAGCTTCTGAAAGAGCTTGCCCCTTTTTGCATCTTGAGTTGCTTTGCGATACTTGATATTAGCCCACTTGGAATGACCTGACATCTCTCGTCACCTCTTAATAAGCTTAACCGATCTGACAAATTGGGGGCGGAAGGCGCTTGTGCTCCGTCCTCCTACGAGCTCCCTCGACGAATTTAGCTACCCTTTCATCCCCTTCTCCCAATGCTAGATAGCGATCTAAAGCGTCATAAGTGAAACCCATTTCACCTTCGTCAGTTTGCCCCTCCCACAGCCCTGCCGAGGGGGCTTTGTTCACGATTTCTTCCGGTACTCCCAAAAGCTTGGCGACGTTTCTGACCTCTCCTTTGAGCAGATCTCCCAGAGGAAGCAGATCGACTCCGCCATCGCCATATTTGGTAAAATAACCAACTGTTATCTCGACTTTGTTCCCGGTGCCGCACACCAAGTATCCATGTTGTTGGCCGAGCAGATAAAGGGTCGTCATGCGCAACCTCGGCTTTATGTTGGCCCTCGCCACGGGAATTATATTCATATCGGATGGAAGCGCGGATAGCAGACCTTTAAAGGCAGGCCCTAAATCTACCGTTATGCATGGCAGCTTAAAAGTGCGGGCGAGCAATTCGGCATGTTCCACATCGCTATGCAAGCTTTCGCACGGCATGATCACGGAAAGCATATTACCCCCAAAGACCCGCTTCAATAAAACCGCCACTACTGCGCTGTCCACGCCACCGCTTATACCTACGACGCCGCCTTTAGCCCCGGCAGCGACGATCTGCTCTTTGAGCCAGCTTTCGATTCTCTCGACTATAACCTCGGGGTCACGATACAAAAGATGACGCCTCCTCGTTCGGGCAATGGTTGAGCAACCCAGTTAATTTCAATATTTTAACACAACCGCTCACGAGCGTCCGACGGCATAAGAGGGTTTGTGCATTCGCCTCGCCATAAGATGGTCAAGCTTTGCCAAAGAGATCGTACGGGCATCCGTCTCGCAGATCGCTTCGCCGCCAGGCGAGAAAGCCCAAAAGGAATCTCCATAAGAGGCCAAGAGGAAGGCGGCATTTTCCAAAGCCCTCACTCGCACCAAGGCTTCGAAGGCCTCTGGGCCTATGGAAGGCCTTTTGCCGATGGCGAATAACACTCTTGCGCCGCCGCGAGCTGCAATGCTGACGTTTTCAGGCGAAAGCAACTCCTCGCAAGTAATGCATCCTATGAGGAGTCCCCTATACGAGAAAAAGGAGGCGATCTTGTTTGGCCTTTCGCAAAGTGCCTCTAAGCCTCCGCCGTCGTTTATCACATAGAGATGATTAAACACCTTGGTACCGCTGGCCTTAGCGATGGGACCTAAGATCGCCCACTTCGCCTTATCCTTAGCCCAACGCTTCGACGTTTCTATAAGATCAACATCTTTTGCTTCAAGGGAAACGGCAAAGGGTAATATGACTATGTCGGCGGCAGGAGCCATATCGAGAGACGCTTCGAGGCTTTTCACATTCCAGGGCGCATCTGATCCCGCCAAACTCACCAAAAGCTCTTTTATTCCCCTCATTGTTTCCTCCTTGAGGTAAAATGCCTTTTGAGTTCATAATTTATAGATAGTAGGAGGAGGTCTTATCATGGAAGACTTGGTCCGCTTCAGCGTTTCGGTCCCAGAGCAGCTGCTTGAGGAGTTCGATCGCTGGCTTTCGAGGTTGGGCATGCACAATCGCTCCGAGGCGGTGCGCCAGATCATACGAAGCTATATCGCCCAATCTCAGTGGGAAGAAAGGAGCGGTGAAGTATTCGGCACTGTCACGATAATATACGACCACCACCGTAACGATGCCGTTAGCTCTCTTACCGAACTTCAACACCACTTCAGTCGCGTCATAATCTGCACGACGCATGTGCACATAGACCCCAGGCGTTGCCTCGAGGTGATAGTCCTGCGCGGAGAGGTTGAAGAGATGAGACGGTTCATCACAAGCCTCTCTTCTCTCAAAGGCATAGAAGAGACGCATCCAGTAATAACTTCGCCGCTATAGAAGACGACGAACTGTCGCCGTTCATATGCCTCAGGTCGAACCTGAAGAGAGGCAGCTGCCCCTGCGGAGCGATGAACCCTCAATTAAAGTCAGCACTTTGCCACGGCAGTGGGGACACTTGATCGATTCACCTTCTGTTGCGAACTCCTTCCCACAATTTGCGCAGCGAAAACGTCTGATTTCCCTATCCATTTTACCTATTGCCCCACTTCATACATTGCCGATAGTGGCCACCATCACGGCCTTTATAGTGTGTAGTCGATTCTCTGCCTCATCGAACACTTTGGACTGAGCCGATTCGAAGACCTCCTCGGTCACCTCGTTGCCCTTAACAGCTGGCAGGCAGTGAAGAAAGATCGACTCCCTCAAGCCGGTAGCGGACATGAGTTCCAAGTTTACCTGATATGGGCGCAAGAGGGCTATTCTGTCCTTGAGTTTATCCTCCTCGCCCATGGAAGCCCACACGTCTGTATAGATGGCATGAGCTCCTTTGACTGCTTCTTTAGGATCTTCCATTATTTCAACGGATCCGCCGCTTATTTCTGCATTGGCGCAACACTCAAGGACGAGTTCTTCGGGCGGGAAAAGGGAGCTGGGCGAAGCGATGACGTAGTTTATGCCCACCTTTGATGCCCCTATCATCAGCGATTTAGCTACGTTGTTGCGCCCATCGCCCACATATGTGAGCTTGAGACCGCAGAGGCTGCCGAAGTTTTCCTTGAGCGTCAAGAGATCGGCCAAGGCCTGGGTCGGGTGGTATTCATCGGTGAGGCCGTTCCACACCGGTACTCCAGCATAGGCGGCGAGCTCTTCCAATGTGGCCTGTTTGAATCCTCTGAACTGGATGCCATCGAACATTCTTCCCAATACTCGAGCGGTATCTTTGACGTCTTCTTTATAGCCCAAATGGATGTCATCTTTGCCAAGATATTCAGCATGCCCTCCTTCCTCAAGACAGGCGACAGTAAACGCACACCTCGTCCGCGTAGAAGGCTTTTCAAATATGAGCGCTACGTTCTTTTCGGATAACAAATTACCCCTTACACCGGACCTTCTCTTAGATTTAAGGCTTTCGGATAGGTTGAGAATAAAGTGAATCTCGTCTGAGGAATAATCCCTCAGCGTCAACATATGTCTACCTTTCAGATTTTTTGCCATTTTGCTCCCCTCCATCGCTTTTAGCGCCTCTCATCAACCCCATAGAATGAGCGCTTCCCTGATTACTTTAGCGGCCAGTGCGGCGGTGATGCCGTTTATGTCTTGAGGCGGCGACACCTCCACCAGATCAATTCCTACTACATCTAAACCCTTCATCGCTTCAAGCGCCCTGAGGAGTTCATCCGGAGTTATGCCCCCAGGTTCTGGCGTGCCCGTTCCCGGAGCGGCAGAAGGATCTACCACGTCTATGTCTATGGAAATGTATACTGGAACGCCGCTGAGTTCATCCAAGCAATCTTCAATTTTCGTCAGATTGAAGGGAAAAAGATGGGTGTGATTCATGCCCCAGTCGTATTCTTCGGCTGAGCACGAGCGGATCCCAAACTGATAAAGCCTCTTCGTCCCCTCGAGGCAACCTTCTGCTGCTCGTCTCATCACCGTGGCGTGACTGAAGCGGCTTCCCATCCAACGATCTCTCAAGTCGGCATGGGCATCCAAGTGAACCACTCGTAGGTGAGGCCAGGCGCAAGACGCCGCCTTTATGGCACCGTAAGATACCAGATGATCGCCTCCGAGCAACAGGACCCTCTTTTTTAGCTCGATGAACTTGCGGCTTGTGGTCTCTATAATGCCCATGGCTCGGTCCGCATCTCCTGGCGGTAAAGCAAGATCACCCACGTCGTAGAAAGGGACGTCGGCGACATCTTTGAGATGATAAAGGCTAAACGACTCGAGATGTAGCGACTCCGCCCTTATTGCTCCAGGTCCAAGCCGACTCCCGCCTACGCGCGAAGCCGTGGCATCCATGGGCGCGCCTGCGATAACCCACCGTGCCCGAGATAAGTTGTGGTCGCTTCCTATGTAGCGTGGCATGCCTTTTCCTTTGTCTGCATCTTAGCATCTCTTCCAATTAAATCTTTCAAGAATTTCGGCAGGATAAAAGCAGAGTGGTGCAGATCCTTCGTATAGTAACGCACATCAAGCGGTGCAGAACTCCTTGTCTCTCTGGGATCGTAAAGCTTCGAACCTATGGCATAGGTCCACAGTCCGGTGGGGTACGTAGGGACAGCCCCCCAATACAGAAACGATATAGGGAAGACTTCGCGGAGGGCTAAAAACGTGGAGGAGACGATCTCTGGCTCGGCAAAAGGGGACTCGGTCTGAGCTACTATTATTCCATCGCTTTTGAGTGCGTTGGCGGCAGTGGCAAAAAAAGATTTCTCGTAGAGCCCGGCAGCAAAATCAACGGGATCAGTGCTGTCGACGATGATGACGTTGAACTCATCTACGTGCTCTTTCACATAAACCAGGGCATCCATGGTCGCTATCTCAACCTTGGGATGGTCCAAGGCACAGCTTACCGAAGGGAAATACGCGCGCGACGTCTCTATGACGGCTTCGTCTATATCCACCAACGTTACCCGCTCCACCGAGTCGTGTTTGATGACCTCGCGCACAACGCCGCCATCCCCGCCGCCCACCACTAATACCCGCTTAGGGGTAGGATGAGCGCACATAGCCACATGGGTTATCATCTCATGATAGGTGAACTCGTCCCTCTCTGTGATTTGAATAGCTCCGTCCAGGGCCAAAAGTCTTCCGTATTCCGCCGTTTCTACCACCAGGATATGCTGATACTGGGTTTGCTTGTTGACCAATATCTCCTTTATGCGGAGGCCTAAGCGCATGTCTGGCTTTTGATACTCCGTATACCAAAGATCTGGGCTTCGTCTGTCCATCGGTTGCATGTTATCAACGCTCCCGCTCATAGAATAACGGACATGCCGCTATGACGGCTCCGCATTCGTTCACCACGTGCTCAATGGCCTTAACCTTGACTTCCTTTAAGGGATAACCGCGAAAGGCAAACGCCTCCCTTACCATCTCTTCGACCCTTAAAGAAGCCTCATCGGCTGAAGTGAAAGCGGAGAATTCCATAATCATACCGGACAGCGCCGGGTCTTCTGGGACGCCTACGCCGATAGCCGCTGCGATTCTCTCTCCTGGCACGTCGCTCGTGATGGAGCCGTATGCCACCGGCAAAAGAGAACCGGCGGGTATATCGAGGCGGCTTGCCAATGTGCAGCCAGGTGGCAAGACACTGCTTACTCTAAGCAGGTTCATATTACCTATACCTGCGTCCAGTAGCGCAACGTCGAAAGCGGTAAGCTTCTTTTTGCCTTCACCTTTGCCCACTACGAGCATATACAACGTTGGCAGTGGGAGCATTAAACACAACACCCTCCTCTGATTGCAAATTCAAAGATCGTCGAGCGGGTTCATTATAGCCTCTACAGATGCGCCGTCAATAATCACTCGGCTCTGTTCTTTGTTTTTGCGGGCTTTAATGAGTAATCGATGAGCGGTCGCGCCTTATGCAGCTAAGCGACGAATGCACATCTCCCAGTGATGCGTGATCCGTTAGCTGTAATCCGTAAATATACCACTCTTCACTCATAGCTCATCACTCATGCCTCGTCTTCGCTTCCACTCTTCCACTATTTTGGGCAGCTCCTCGTCAATTTTGTCCAATGGAATATATGCCTCAACCCTGCCGGCCGAAAAGGCTATAATCCCGTGAGGGGAACCGGCAAACCCCAAATCTGCCTCTTGGGCCTCGCGCGGACCGTTCACCTCGCACCCCATGACTGCCACCTTCAATCCATCCGGCAGTCCTTTGAGGTGTGGTCTTATCACGGACAGGAGGGATGTGACGTCTACGCGCCGCCTGCCGCACAACGGACAGGATATGATCTGTATTCCTTTATGGCGCAATTCTAAAGCGCCCAATATGGCATAGCCCACGCGCACCTCTTCGACTGATGGCCCGGTCAAGCTCACCCTAATCGTGTCCCCGATGCCCTGGCTCAATAGGAGAGAAAGGCCTACTGCGCCCTTGACGATCCCCTCCATTCCAGGTCCTGCCTCTGTAATGCCCACGTGAAAAGGAAGGTCGGGATAGGCCTGAGCCAGCAGCGCGTTGGCTCTGACCGTGATTGGGACTGATGTGGACTTCGCGGAGAGAATGATTCTATCAAAGCCCGAGCTCAAAAGCAGATCGGCTTGCTCCTTGACGGCCAAGAAGAGGGCCCTGGCTTTGTCTCCCTTTGCCTCCTCCATCTGTTTTCTGTTGACAGAGCCGCTGTTCGAACCTATCCTTATCGTGCTCCCTCGCTCTTTAGCTATCTCCACTACTGTTCTGATATATCGGCTATCCATGTTTCCAGGGTTTGTGCGTATCGCCGCACAACCTGCCTCTATAGCGGCAATAGCCAAGCGATGGTCAAAGTGAATATCGGCCATTACTGGGATCTGAGAGCGAGATACGCATTCGGCAAGGTTTTTCTTGAGGGAGACATCTGGAAAGGCAACCCTCACAAGTTCACATCCCGCGTCAACGAGCTCATTCATCTCTTTGAAAGTTGAATCGCCATCGCTCAACGGGGTCTTTAGCATGCTTTCCACCCTTATAGGAGCTTTGCCTCCTATGGCAAGACTCCCTACGACGACACATCTTTTCATTTCTTTAGCACCCCTACTTGAGTAAGCGCATGACGTCTTGCCATGTCACGAGCAATATTAAACCTATTAACACGGCAAAGCCTACCATGTGGATATAATTCTCCAGGCGTTCTGATACTTTCTTTCTGCTTGTCATTTCGATCAACACAAATAGCAACCTTCCTCCATCAAGGGCAGGAAAGGGCACTAAATTTAAAATGCCGAGATTTAGGTTAATCACGGCTAAAAACGAGATGAAGCTCCACCACCCCTCTTTGACGGCCTCTCCAGCCATCGCAGCGATGCCCAATGGACCGGCTACCTCGACTTTCTGGCGCCCAGAAATCCAACCTATAATGGCCGTCACCATTTGTTTGCTCATCTGCCAGAGATAGGCGAATGCCCCGGCGAGTGCGCGATGAGGCGGGTATTTAATCATGGCAGGGCGTATACCAAGTAGAGGAATGCCGTATTGTGGATCGAGGAGAAGTTCTACATCGCTAAATTGAATCTTTTCTCCGCCCCTCTGAACCACCAAGTCGACCTTTCCGTCTTCTTTCGCCTTTTCCCGAAGAGCTTGAGACATCTCCACCCATGTTTTAACTTCTACTTCACTGACTTGGATTACTGTGTCTCCAGGCCGCAGGCCGATTTCCTCGGCAGGAAAGCCAACCATAACCTCGCCAACTGTCGGGTGGCTCAGGTCTAAGACCCCGTGAGCCCAGAGAAAAAGAGAAGACAAGAGGAGTGCCAGCAGCACATTGAGAAGCGGCCCGCTGGCCAATAAAAGGGCGCGAGCTCCAGCGCTCTTTTGGTAGAAACTGCGCTGCGGATCGTCTATCTCGCACTCCTGCGTTTCTCCCATGCCTGCCAAGCGGACAAACCCACCTATAGGGAAGATCCTGAACGACCATATGGTCTCTCCTTTGCGATGCCTATATAAGGCAGGGCCCATTCCGAAGGCAAATTCATGAACCTGGACTCCACACTTCCTGGCTGCCAAGAAATGGCCCATCTCGTGCAGAATTACGCTTATGCCTATTACTATTAGAAATGCCAAAATTGACATCAACACGCTGAAAACTCACCTCTTATTTTACAAGCTATCAAACTATATTGCAGAACTGGCGGTTGATTTACAATCAAAGCAAAAGTTCAAACAGCAAGTAAAAAAGCGTGCCGCTTAAGATTATGCTGTCGAAACGGTCGAGCAATCCTCCGTGACCAGGTATGAGATGACCGCTGTCTTTGACCCCTGTCTCCCTTTTGAGGAGAGACTCACTCAAATCGCCCAACTGGCCTGCTATTCCCACTAAGGTTCCCATAAGCACCAAAGGAAACGGAGGCAAGGCCAAAGCGTAAGCGATAAAAGTGGCGCAGAGAATGCTCCCGAGCAAGCCGCTGAAGAAACCTTCCCATGTCTTTTTGGGACTCACGGCTGGCGAAAGAGGTGCCCTTCCCCATTTTTTGCCGGCGAAAAAGGCCGCCACATCGCAGCTCCATGTGCACGCAAATAGCGTGAGCAGCAAGATCAAACCGAGCGGATTAAACCTCAGCTGGATGATGAAAGACCAGGGAAGGACCACATAAAGGAGACCGCTTGTTGTTCCGCCCACATTGCGCAAAGCCGTGCTGTGGCCTTTTAGCTCTCGACGGATTATCTCGCATATAAAGACGGCAAACGTAGAAACAACCAAGACCACCAGATATATCTCTGCCCGAGTGCTGCACCATGTAGCGCTGAGGATCGTTATTGCAGCTCCAAACCCGATGCCTTTAGATACATGAAAATGAATAGAGAGCATACCATAATACTCTCGCAGGGATAAGAGCGCAATCGCTGAACACAGGAGCTGCCAATAGATTCCCCCAATGTAAATGCCGCTTAAAAAAGCGACAGCCAACACTAAGCCGCTTGCCGTGCGCTTTAAAAGTTCGTCGTCTAATTTATACCGCACCGAAACGCCTCTCCCTTTTAGCATAGTCTTCTAAAGCCGAATCCAACTCTTCTTTCCCAAAATCGGGCCAAAGAGTAGATGTAAAGTATAATTCCGAATAAGAGCTTTGCCAAAGCCAGAAGTTGCTGAGGCGATGTTCGCCGCTCGTCCTGATGATCAAGTCCGGATCTGGCAGATCTGGCAAGTAAAGATGACTGCGTATTGCTTCTTCGGTCACTGCACCTTCTCTTCCATCCTCTTCGACGATGCTATTTATGGCATCAAGGAGCTCTTGTCTGCCTCCGTAATTGAAGCACACGACAAGGTCGAGCCTGCCTCCGCCGGCAGTTGCATTCTCCGCTTCCCTGACGATTTTGCGGATGTCCTCGGAGAGCTCCCATATGCGCCCGGCAAATCGCAGCCGCACGCCTTCGTTGCATAATTCTTTGGTCTTTTTCCTTACATAATAGCGAAACAGGTTCATCAGGCCTTTTACTTCCGGGAGAGGCCTTCGCCAGTTCTCTGTTGAAAATGCATAGAGAGAAAGATGGGGTATCCCGATGTCTGCAGCTGCGCGCACAGTCCTCTCGATTGCCTTTACGCCTGCGTAATGCCCCATTATGCGCGGCAGGCCGCGCTTGAGGGCCCATCTCCCGTTTCCGTCCATAATTATGGCAACGTGAGACGGGAGCCCGCCTATGACATCAGCCTCTTTCGGCATCGCCTTCGGGAGATCTCGTTCTCATCCTCTCCCATTCCTCCTTAACTTTTTGTATGTCGAGCCATGTCAAGTGCTTCGGACTGCCGGTCTTGTTTGAGGGATTTCTCAGTAGATAGCTGGGGTGAAACATTGGTACAACTTTTATACCCTTCCACTCAAACCAACGTCCCCTTAAATTTGTTATCCCTTCTGTGGTCTTTAATAGCCATCTGGCAGGAGTACTGCCGAGACAGACTATTATCTTCGGCTGTATGAGAGATATCTGCGACTGAAGGTATGGATCACAGCGCATCATCTCTTCAACAGCAGGGACGCGATTGTTGGGCGGACGACACTTGACCACATTAGTTATGAAGATGCTTTCCCGCGCGATGCCAGCAGCCTCTAAAATCCTGTTGAGCAATTGTCCTGCCTTACCTACAAAAGGTTTACCTTGTGCATCTTCATCTGCACCCGGTGCTTCTCCTATGAACATCAAATCGGTGTCGATGGGCCCATCGCCAAAGACGCTCTGCGTCCTGGAGTTGCATAAAGGGCACTTTTGACATTCCTTGACTGCTTCGGTCAAGGTTTCCCACGCTTGAAGCCTCTTGACCTTTCTCTCTTCGATGCTTGGGGCGTATATTAAATCCTCATGCCTCATTTTTATCGCCTCGCTGAATAAGTACGTCAACTCGTTTTATTTCTAAGCCAGTAAAATACCCTACCGCCGAGGCAATACGTCGCCTTAGTTGTTCTCCAACTACCAAAAATGACGAAGGTCCTTTGTCCAACACCACGCCAATGCTCAAGGCCACACCATTCTCCTCGGGTTTGGCCTTCACCTCTTCTACTTTTTTCACCTGGGCGGTACGTTTTGCAAAATAAACAGCCAATTGCTCAACCACACTAGGATCTATCTGAAGTTGACCGTAAAAGCTGAAGGGAGGATTGACGATCGTCCTCTCTTCCTCCAAATTATCAGGTGAACCGAGTAAAGCCTTGATGTGATTTACGAGCTTGCCGGCGAAGTTCTTGCGCACATGAGCGTGAGAAATGGGTATCACATGCCTTTTCGCTCGCAACCGCTCCTCTCTCGCTTGGTTGATTTCCTCGGGCGTGGCGACGTCTTCTATGCGGATGAACTCTTTTGGCTCTGGAAGCGTCAAGTTTTTGGCGATAGTGCGCGCCATCCCTTCAGATGTGGCTACGATAAGCACTGAGTCTGGCTTGGTTCGTTTTAGGAAATCCCTTACTTCCCTGCGATGGTCCGGAAATTCAAAAAGGGCCCGTCGGATGGCGCTCACCAAGTTGCGCTCGGCCTTTGCGCTTTTGCCGCATAACATTTGCCCCTTTTTCACGACAAGGCCATCGTCTATTATCAGATCAACGCCTCGCTTGTAAGCCACATATTGAGCCCTCTGACTCTTGCCAGTGCCGGCTGGGCCGATGAACGCTATGACATAAACGCCTGTGAGTGCAGAATCTTTACTGTCCCTCAACGCGTTTCAGCACCTTTTCGAGCGCGACGACGAATTGCTCGTTTTCCTCAGGTAGGCCAACGCTGACACGAAGGGAGCCGGGAAGCCCCAGATCTTTGCCTGGTCGTACGATTATCCCTTCTTTCAGCAATTCATCATAGATATCATTCGAAGCGGGATGAAGGATCAAGAGGAAGTTGGCAGTCGTGTTTATGACGTGCAAGCCTATATTAGAGAGGGCGCCGAAGAGTTTTCCTCGTTCCTCTATAACTTTTTCTCTCACTTCTTCAATATATTTATCTTCTGTTAAAGCCGCTAATGCTGCGCGCTGAGCTATAGTGTTCACCTCAAATACGCTTCTCACCTTAGCATACGAATCTACCACAGGTGTGGGTGCGATAGCGAAGGCTACGCGCAGCGCGGCCAAACCATAGGCTTTGGAAAACGTCCTTACGATGACCACTTTGCCTATTTCTCTGAATAATTCAAGGCCTGCCAGATAGGACGGATCATCGACGAAGTCGGCATAAGCCTCATCCACTATCAGCAGGACCCGCTGCGATTCCAGATATGCGGCCAGATTCAATAGGTCATGGCGAGGTATGAAATTCCCGGTTGGGTTGTTCGGATTGCATAACACCATGGCTTTTGTCTTACCTGTGCAAGCGGCCTTAAGGGCTTCTATCGGGAAAGCAAAGCTATCTTCGAAGGGAACTTTGACGCAACGCCCTCCGGCCGCGAGGGCGGCCACTCCGTAAAGAGGATAAGTGGGAAATGGAAACACCACTTCTTCTCCATCCTCGAGGATTGCTTGAAAGAGGGTGTAAAGGATCCCCTCCGTGCCACCCCCTACGATCACTTCGGCAGGCGAGACGCCCCATTTTTTAGCAATTGCCCTCCTCAAGCGGTAGGCTTCCGGGTCAGGATAACGATTGATCTCCTTTATGGCGCTATTCGCAGCTTTTGCCACTGAATCGGGCAAAGGCCATGGATTCTCATTGGAGCAAAGCTTTATCACTTCTTTAAGCCCCAGTTCCCGTTTTAATTCCTCGATAGGTTTTCCAGGTTTATATGGTTCGAGATCCCTTAGGGCTTTTCTGGTCAACTCTTTTAACCAAGGCATAGGCGTCTTCCTCCTCGAGCTCTCGTCAAAAACGTCACCATTTGACCTCTTCCTCAGCCATCTCGGTGAGGTTCAAAGAGGCCCCTAAAGAGGCGATCTTCTCTTCTATTTGCTCGTAGCCCCTCCAGATATGTTGAAGCGCGTGCACCCTCGTCTCGCCTTTGGCGGCCAGGCCGGCCAATATCAGAGCGGCACCCGCTCTCAAGTCCGTAGCCTTGACATCGCAACCCATAAGTTCGGGGCACCCCTTTACTATCGCCATATTGCCCTGGACCTCTATGGCTGCGCCCATTCGTTTGAGGTCGCCCACGTGGAGAAACCTCGCTTCAAAGATTTCCTCGCGTATTACACTGGTCCCCGAAGCCAGAGAGAGCAAGGCCATCATTTGGGGTTGCAGGTCTGTGGGAAAGCCTGGATACGGGAGCGTCTTTACATTGATGCTATGAAGCTTGTTCTTAACATATGCCTTCACTTCCCCTTCATTCCTCGCAACTGTGGCGCCGGCCTCTTCGAGCTTGGCCAACAGGGCATCTAAATGTTCTAAGATGACGCCCTTCACTGTCACCTCGCCGCCCGTGATGACCCCGGCGAGGAGGTAGGTCGAAGCCTCTATGCGATCAGGAATTATCTCAACTTCAGCATCGTGTAGCGCATCTACGCCCCGAATGCGTATTATGCCCGTGCCTTCACCGCTTATATCGGCTCCCATCTCCCTCAAGGCTTGGGCCAAGTTGGCAATTTCCGGCTCTCGAGCGGCGTTTTCTATGAGCGTTTCCCCTTTCGCAAATACGGCTGCCATCAGTACGTTCTCCGTGGCTCCCACGGAAGGAAAGTCAAGATATATTCTCGTGCCTCGAAGTTCACGGGCTTCAGCTGTAACCGCTCCGTGAGCCACTTCAATGGACGCGCCCATTTTTGAAAGTCCCTTCAAGTGCAGGTCTATGGGGCGGCTGCCTATAGCACATCCTCCAGGCAAGGGAAGGACAGCCTTCCCGCACCTGGAAAGCAACGGCCCCAACACCAAAGACGAGGCCCGCATCTTACGCACCAAAGACGGAGGCGTTTCCCAAGATATCTCCTCTGGAACATCTATCGACATCTCATGGTTATCGAAATCCACACAAACACCGAGATACTTTAACAGGTCTGCCATAGTAGCGATGTCGAGCAAATTCGGTACCCGCTTCAGTCTGAGTTTTCCGCCTTTGAGCAAAAGAGCTGCTGCCATAATCGGCAGTGTGGCGTTCTTGGAACCTTGGGCTACAACAGCGCCCCTCAAGGGATGACCGCCTCGGATGCAAAGAACCTGGCTCACTTAATCCCTCCTCCCAAAAGCATCACGAAGATATCCTTTTTGTACGGCTTCTTTTATGGCAGTTGCGATCCTTTTTGCGGCATCTCCCGTGCCAAAGGGATAGCCAGAGCGTTCTATGAGTTCTTCATACGCTTCGTTTGAGCGCAGTAGACGCAAACTCTCTGTCACAATCTTTTCGGTATCGTGCCCCACCAAGATGGCTGTGCCGCTGTTTAAAGCTTCAGGGCGCTCTGTAACTTCGCGGAGAACAAGGACCGGCTTTTTAATGGCTGTGGCCTCCTCTTGGATGCCTCCACTGTCGCTCAAGATCAGCGTACTGCGCTTCATGGCCCATATAAAGTCCGGGTAATCTAAAGGCTCACATAAGATAACTTTCGACATCCCGTAAAGCTCCTTTGCCATGATCTCCCTTACAGCGGGATTTTTGTGAACCGGAATCACCGCCCACAACCCGTCTTCTTCCGCAAGGATTTGTCTCAACGCCCGGCATATCGCATAAAGCGGTTCCCCCCACGATTCGCGCCTGTGAGCGGTAAGGAGCAAGATTCGATCTGTCTCCGGTATTTGCTTAAGTTCAGGGAGATTCGGACTCTTCACTTTTTCGATGCCCCAAAGGAGGGCATCTATTACCGTGTTGCCCGTGACCCATATTTTGGAAGCATCATAGCCTTCGGCCAAGAGATTATTTTTAGCCCACTCGGTGGGTGCGAACAAAAGGGTGGATATGCGATCGACGAGGAGGCGATTGGCTTCCTCTGGAAATGGGAGGTACAGATTTCCGCTCCTGAGGCCAGCTTCCACATGACCCACAGGTATACGGCGGTAGAATGCGGCCAAGGCAGAAGCGAAAGTGGTGCTCGTATCGCCGTGGACCAAAACCAGATCAGGTCTTACTTTGTCAAGCGCTTCCCCGACCCCTGATAATACCGATGCCGTGATGTAATCCAGGCTTTGCCTGTCTCTCATGATGGCCAAATCTGCATCAGGGAGTATCTGGAAAAAACTCAACGATTGGCGAAGCATCTCGGCATGCTGACCTGTCGCAAGGACATACGGATGCATTCCGCATTCTTTGCGAAGTTCCATGATCACCGGAGCCATCTTTATCGCCTCCGGCCTTGTGCCCACAACACAACAGGTCAGAAGATCCATAAAAACCCTCCATCGACCGGCATCATCCGGCTATATGATTGAGCAAAACAAAACCGCAGGCTATACAAAAGACATGAAGGCCCACCAACGTCGCTACCGCAGCACCACACGAGAGTCCGCTGTCTATCAGTCTGTGATGGATATGACCCCTGTCTGGAGAAAAGGGAGATCTGTGCTCAGCGAGCCTGCGGACAATAGAAGCCAACGTGTCTATCAACGGAATACCGCCGAGGATGGCGACAACCGCGAGGACCGCCAAGGCAGAAGAGACCCCCCTCGACGCCACGTAATTGGAGATCAGCGAGGCATACAAAAAACCTAACAATGTGCTGCCCCCATCGCCTAAGAAGGTGCGCGCTTCGGGGAAATTCCACCAGAGCGCCCCTAAGGCCATGCCCAGGAGAGGCACCCATGCCCATTGATCTGTCCATATAAGCGCCAAAACGGCAGATGCGGCGAAGATCGAAAGTAAAAGACCGTTCAACCCGTCTATAAGGTTAAAGGCGCTGGTCATGCCGGTCACCCAAAAAACCAAGATTGCCCTTTCCAAGAGCGCAATGGGTGCTGGGATAGCATAAACCACTATGCAAGCCGAGGTCAAATGCACGATGAGCCGCAAAAAAGGGGGAAGGGAACGCATGTCATCGATATATCCGACGATGAAGATGAAAGATGAACCGAAGGCAAGGCTAGCGCTAAACGAAGAAGCTTCCGGTTGTAGAAGGATAGACAGAAGCACGCCCAGCCATAAGGCTACACCGCCACCTCTCGGCACCTCCCCTTCGTGAATTTTCCTTGCGCTGCCCGAAGGGTCGACGATGCGATAACGCCGAGATAGCTGTACAGAAAGCCCCGTGGCTCCGAAGCCCCACATTATGGCGAACAGGCCAAATATCAGGGTTTTCCAGGAAGACATACCAAATTTACCTCATCTTACCTCGTCCCGAAAAGACGATCGCCGGCATCGCCTAGGCCAGGGATGATATAGCCATGTCCGTCCAGATGATCATCGATCGCAGCCGTAAAAATATTCACGTCGGGATGAGAATTCCTAACCACATTTAGGCCCTCAGGCGCCGATATTAGACATATCAGAGAGATTCTCTTGCCACCGCGGTCTTTCACGGCGCTTATGGCCGCAGCCGCAGAGCCGCCGGTGGCCAGCATGGGGTCGACGATCATCACATCGCGCTCTTCTATGTCTTTGGGCAACTTGCAGTAATATTCTACCGGTTCCAACGTTTCTGGATCTCGATAAAGACCGATATGTCCTACTTTGGCATTTGGTATGAGGCGCAAAATGCCATCGCTCATGACAAGGCCGGCCCTGAGAACCGGTACAACAGCTAACTTTTTGCCGGCTATCGTTTTGCCTCGCGCCGTCCCCAAGGGCGTTTCGACCTCTGTATCCTCAACTTGTAGACTCCTGGTGGCTTCATATACCATGAGACCAGCTATCTCCTGCACGAGTTCTCGGAATTCCTTGACGCTGGTAGTCTTATCCCTCAAAGTAGTGAGCTTGTGCTGCACCAAGGGATGATCTATAACGATCACTCTACCTTCTTCGGTTAATGAGTCCTGACTAGACATGTGAAGACGCTCGTAGCGTTCGATAGCCTCGATTCGCCTCTCGTGACGCCCACCCTCGAAAGCGGTTTCAAGCCAGACAGAGACGATCTCCCTTGCTTGATCTTCTGTCAAAATACGACCGCCCATCGTGAGGATGTTGGCATCATTATGAGCACGGCTCATGCGGGCGACATACAGATCATTGCATACAGCGGCTCGCGCGCCGTGTACTTTGTTCGCCGCAATGGACATGCCTATGCCGGTCCCGCAGACCAATATGCCTCGCTCACTGCGCCCAGAAACTACGCTATGGGCTACAGCGAAGGCAACTTCAGGATAATCTGTCGGCCTGTCGCTTGAATTTGTCCCGAAATCGGAAACTTCGTGCCCCTCTTTTTTGAGGTAGTCCTTTGTCGCCTCTTTTATCGTATAGCCTGCATGATCAGAACCTAAGGCAATCTTCATGCCCCTTCGACCTCCCGCGAATTTTCAGCCGCCCCCAGTATACCCTCGAGAAGTTTGCCAGCTTCTGTATAGGGATCGGAGCGCCGCGAAGCCAATGCTTCAATTAAATCGTTTGAACTGCGCTCTTTCCACTGTTTTTCTACGACCCTGGCAATGTCACGTCTCAATATTTCCTCAACCTCATGTCGAATACGCGAGGAGCGCCTTTTTTTGCCTTCCTCGCTTTTTTGGAGGTAGAGCCGGTGCTCTTCGACTGCCCGTATTATATCGTCAATTCCCTGTCCGGACTCGGCTATAGCTTTTAAGACCGGGGGCCTCCATGGACGCTCGCCGGCTATATCCAGCATGAGGTTGACCTCGGCGACTATCTTATCGGCGCCTTCTCTATCGGCTTTGTTAACTACAAAGATATCAGCTATTTCCATTATTCCAGCCTTCATAATCTGCACATCATCGCCCATACCAGGCACGAGTAACAATATGACGGTATCGGCTATCCTCACTATGTCAATCTCCGTTTGCCCAACACCAGCTGTCTCGATGATGACGATGTCCTTGCCGCAGGCATCGAGAATGAGGGCCGCTTCATAAGCAGCCCTGCTCAGGCCGCCCAACGAACCGCGCGTCCCCATGCTACGGATAAAGACCGATGGATCCAGGGCATGCTGTTGCATCCGCAAACGATCGCCCAAGATCGCCCCACCGCTGAACGGACTAGATGGGTCTACGGCTATTATCCCTACGGATTTGCCGAGTTCTTTATATCTTGATATGATTTTATCAACAAGGGTACTCTTGCCGGCGCCTGGGGCTCCAGTCACACCTATCAGATGCGCCTTTCCGGTATGGGCATAGATGGCCTTCATGATCTCATGAGCGAAGGTCGACTCGCTCTCCACGAGGCTGATTAAACGTGCTATGGCGCGCGGATCCCCTTTCAACGCTTTCTTAATTGTGTTTTCCATATTTCAATCTCCCCTGCTTGTTTTATTATGGAGTAGCTGCAAGATCGCTCTGAAGCAAATTGGGCCAAAGCGGAAACCAATCGCGGAATGGACGGGCTTCCCAGTTGCCATAGAGGGCAAGCATTGCTTCTCCGATCTGTCCTGAAGGGACGGCGTCGGACGAGAGGCGGATCGAAAGCGCCCATCTCTTAGGCGGCAACAGTCCGCCGATATAGGGACTTGCGTTCCATATCACATCCCCGCCGGTGAACTTACAGATTTGAACCCATTCAGCGCTGGGTATTTCCCTCGCTAATAACGATGCTCGGACCCCGTTAAAGAGACAGAAAGAGAGGAATCGTTCCTTTAGTTCCGCAGATATATTTTTGAGTTCCACTGAAGACTCGAGGATCATATCGGTAGGCCATCCACCCACTGTCTCGTAGATACGTTGCAATAAAGCATCAAAATCAGCATCCCATGGCAGGACAAGAACAGATTGTCCTGACGACGCACTGCCCAACAATAAGACAACAGGGGTTTCATTTTGGCTCGAGCTATCCTTTACCGGGAGGATTTGACCGTTCCAAGCCGCGAAGAAGTGGGGGTTGCTAAGGTTTTGAAGCGCCTCTTTAAGAGCAAGATGTCCTCTGAGCTTGAGTATGATCTCACCTGCGTCTTCAGACAGACTTGGTTGACAAACGGAAAAGATGAGACTCCTCCCTTCCTCGGGCATTGGAAAAACCTCCCAAACCGAGGAAAGCCGCACATCAAAGATGAGAAGAGCTCCTTTCGATTCGACGACAGACCACGCGTCGGTCAGCGGATCGGCCAGGGAAATCTTAACTTCGGCAACGTCTTTCCGCAGCACGATTTCCCTCAAAGAACCGTCCTCCCCCAAAACCGAAAGCGAAGAACGGTCGATCCACGCGACATCGCGCGGGAGCGGCACAGAAACGGTGGCGATTTCTTCCGCGTCCCTTCCATCTATGACAATGCATCGCTCATTAGCCCGATCTGCGATAGCGATAGCCTCGCCAAAGGCGACAACCGATACCGGCTCCATGCGGCCGCTTTTTGCTTTCCAGCGCTTGGTTATTTCCATTTTAGGTATGGAAACCCAAAGCAGCTCTCCTCGCTCACAATCTCCTATCACAATCTCGCTCGATGAAAGCATGCTTCCGTCACCTACGATCCCCCCGACATTCCCGAGGGAAGAAAGCCCTAAGAGCTTAGAAGGCCAATCGATAGTTCCCTCCATTATTTCTCCACGCCTATTTATGAGGTAAAAGTGGGTTTCATCAACAGGCAAGACGGTTTGAGGAGCATCCACCTCGACAGAGATCAGCGCTGGAAGTGTCTCCCTCATGGCCCAGAGGCGCCCTCCGACGGCATCGCAAATATATATCACGCCGAAGCCGTATTTGACCTTGCTGAGACCACTTAGAGACATGTTAGCGGACAAGGGCAAGCGAAAACGCGTTTTGAACGGAAGTCTCCTGCCAACTAAAAGATGAAATTCTTTTGAACCGCCGATTGATTCCTCGATCAATCTGCGCTCATGCTGTAATGTCGTAGCAAAGCGCTCGCCCATCTCGTCACCGTGCCTGACTTCGAGATAATTTTCGACCGCATCCTCCGCGGCATCCAATGCTCCAAGCCGCCGCAGTGCCATTCCTCTGAGCAAATATGTATCGACCAGATATATATTGAAATTCAGAGCCTCGCTGAGTGCCTCTATAGCTTGAAAGTAATCGCCCTTGGCATATGCCCTATATGCCCGCAAGAACTCCCTCTCGGCATCTAAGCTGTTAACCTTGGGAGGTTCAAATCCCATCGCTTTAAAAGTGCCCCCGGGAGCACGAGCTGCCACTAATAAGATGACGACCCCCAAAAGCACGATTAGACGTCTCAAACTCACCATCTCCAAAGGTCGTAAATTGTTTTATCTTTCGGCCTTATTCCGCTTGGGCCGGCGATTTCCTAACGCAAATAGAGGCGTCATTGGCTTATTATGTCTATGCCGAACAGAGCGCAGAACGCAAATACCGCGGCTCCAGTCAGAAGAAATCCGAGGAGCATCCTCAAATAAGCGACCCACATAGTTCCACCTGGCCATTTGCCGGCGCTTATATTGTTCACCGCCTTGGCCACAACTAAAGCTGCAAGGAAAAAAACTATGGATAGAAGCCCCTCAATATTTGCTGCAGGCATCGCTCATCCTCCGAGTTTAATCCTCAAACCAATGCACAGAGCGCGTGTGCTTTTCGTAAATCAGTCTGAGCAAGGCATTCTCCATATATACCCTATGGGGATGCACATACATGCTCGCGAAGAAAACCAAAGAGAGCGCCACAACGGACACTATAACGATAACTAAGATCTGTCTGCTTAACGAAGATTTTCGGCGACCCGACATCGGCCGTCACCCCACTTTCAGACAGACAAAGGGAGGGATCTCTCCCTCCCCACTATAGCACATTTTTAGCCTTCGCTATCCAGTTAGCTGCTGTTGGGTTCTATGCAGGTTTCTTATATCTCGCATTTTACATCTTACGTTGATGCGATAGCTTCTATCGAGCCACTCTGACCCCCTTGGTGGATTTGCCTCAAAATCGCGATAGCCACCTCCAAAGCTCTTTTTCCGTCCGCTATTCCAACCAACGGCTGTCTTCCCTCTTTGACGCACATAACAAAGTGTTGCAATTCGAGCCTCAAAGGCTCATATTTCGGGAAAACGGGATGCTCGACGATCTCAACAAGACCGCGTCCGTTTTGTCTTACACAGCGATATATGGTGACATCTTGCGTCTCGTAATTCAGCGTTATGTAACGGGTAGGCTCCATAATCTCAAGGGTCCTAAGGCGCCTTTCTGCCACCCTGCTAACCAGTATATGGGCCATAGCTCCGTTTGCGAAGGCCATCTGAGCCGAGGCCACATCCTCAAAGTCAGATTTTATAGAACGGCCCAAAGCAGAGATGCTCGAAATCTCAGAGTGGACGAGAGAGAGGATTATGTCGATATCGTGAATCATCAGGTCCATGACCACGCCCACATCCGTAGCTCGAGGCGTAAACGGGCCCATGCGGCGAGATTGGATGAAATGAGGAGGGTTTAGGATTTTTTTGACGTATTGCACGGCACCGTTGAAGCGCTCGACGTGTCCCACCTGAAGGACGCATCTCTTCTCCGCGGCCAGGCGGAGCAATTCCTCAGCCTCTTCAACAGTGGTTGTAACGGGCTTCTCTATTAAAACGTTGGTCCCTAACTTTATAGCCTTGCAAGCTATCTCGTAGTGCAGGCTAGTCGGAACAACTATGCTCACCGCATCCGGTTTCGTTACCTCAAAAAAGTGATCTATATCCGTGAAATACGGTACGCCCATGTCCTCGCTGACTGCAGCAGCACGCTCTTCATTGATATCCACTATACCTACAAGTTCAGCCTCGGATAGTTCAGCACATATCCTGGCATGATGATAACCCAAATGCCCCACGCCTATCACGCCAACGCGAACTGGCTCCATTTTCATTTCACTCCTCGCCTCACAACTTCATCGATCTTTCGAAAAACGCTTTTCTTTTTATTATATTCTCACGTTTATCGCGCAAAAGCTGGCCTTTAGGCGAAAAAGGCGAGCAAGATCATGCGCCTTCCCGCATCACCTTTGCGATACGAATAGAAGACATCGCTATTGCAAGATGTGCAATCTCTCAGGATGAAGATTTGGTTTTCCACGAGGCCGCATTGCCACATCTCGGCCTTTATTGCGCTGGCGATGTCGAAATTGACGCTCTTTCCGCTCGAGCGGCTAATAGCCCTTGAAGGAAAGCTTTTGAATGCCCTTTTGGTCCAAAGATCGCCTGTGGCGCTGCGCGCATAGCAGCATGGCCCAATGCCCGGCCCGAGCCAAGCCCAAATGTCCTTGCCATCTGCGCTCCATTCTTTGCGGGCCCAGCTCAATGCCTTAGTGACGAAATGAGAAACAGCACCATTAAAACCGCAGTGAAGGAGCAAAAATCTCGGCTCTGGCGTTGGAGTTCCGAGTATAACAGGCCAACAATCGGCAAACTGAAGCGCTACGGCTACGTTTGCGCTCCGCGAGATTGCGACACCATCTGCCTCACGGCGCTCAGGAAGGGAGCAAGACGGATCCGCCAAAAGAATGTTAGTGCCATGAACCTGACGGGGCATAACTAACGGCAACTCCGGCGACAAGAGCTCTTTTACGCTTTCGCTCACGTCGATCTGCTCCATGAGCGCTCCTTTGAGATAGAGCGTTGCAGAAAACCCGCAAAAAACTGGCGGGAAAAGATAGCGCAATATTGGTTGGTCACCTTGGCGATCAAGCTGAAAGCCTTCCATTTCCATGGTGCACCCTCTCGAGATATGATTTGAGCCATCCTACGAAGTAAAGGCTCCCACAGCATAAAACCGGCAATCCGAAGCGCCTCGCGCGGTGGTATGCTTCCTCTGCGTCATCATAAGCTTCAATTTGGGAGTTTCTACGAAAGACCCCTTTTGCCATCCTGAGCAACTCTTCTGGCTTAGCGCTGCGTTCAAGTGATGGAACCGCTGTGAGCACCAAGCTTTTCGGATTGAGCTCCGATAACATGGCAAGCAGCGTGCGGTAATCTTTGTCTCTCATAACCGCGAACAGAATGACAAATTGAGCCTTTTCGGTGAAGAGTACTTTCAAGCTTTTTACCAAAGATGCCATGCCATGGGGGTTATGGGCGCCGTCCAAGAGCAAAGGAGGGTTTTCGTTAACCCATTCCAAGCGGCCAGGCCATTTCACATTGTGCAAGCCCTCTCTTATGCTCTTTTCCGTTACGTTGGCAAACTGGTCCTTGAGCTCCCACGCCGACGATGCAGCGAGCGCGGTGTTTTTTACTTGATGCAGACCCAAAAGATGGGTCGCGAGGCCCGTAAGTTTAACATCGGATCCCACGAGATCGTATTCGTTGCCGTTGTAGGAAGAGCGCACGTTCTCCACTCTCCAATCCTCAGACAACATGTGCCCAGACACATTTAACTTCTTGCATAAGACCTTGAAGAGCGGTACGAGCCCTTCGGGCTCGCCGGAAAAGAAAGCCTTGCCGTGTGGGCGAAGGACCGCAAATTTCTCCTCGCCTATCTTAAATATGGTGTCCCCTAAGAAAGACTCGTGATCCATAGCTATCGAAGTGATCACGCTCATCGCGACGGGATTGATCAGGTTTGTGGCATCTAATCGCCCGCCCAACCCTGCCTCAACGATGGCTATATCAGGCATCTCTTCGGCTGTTATCGAAAGCGAAAGAGCGGTGATAAGTTCAAATAATGTTGGAGGGTCGCTTCTGAGCTTTTCGTCTTGCTTCAACGCAGCATCGAGGCGGTTGAAATGATCGCTCCACTTCTCCTCGGCCACCAGCCGCTCGTTTATCCTCAATCTTTCTCCCATGTGGATCAGATGAGGGCTCGTATAGAGAGCGGTTTTGTATCCTGAGGCAGAAAATATAGCGCTAAGCGAGGCTGCGGTTGACCCCTTGCCGTTTGTCCCCACAACATGAATAGCAGGGATTCCGAGATGTGGATTTCCCAGCGATGCCAACAGCCGACTGATGCGCTTTAGCCCCGGCCTGACTCCAGGACTTGAAAGGCTTATTAAGCGAGATTCAAGATAGTTAAAAAAATCAGCACTTTTTTTACTTATGATTTCAAGCTCGCCAGGTTTCTCTCTATCCATTCTTTTTGAGAAGCGGCTTCATGTAGGCGCGCCTTCTCTTTTTCCACCACCTCTTCGGGGGCTTTGGAGAGGAAGCTTTCATCGGCAAGTTTTCTTTCGGAACGCTCCATCTCCTTGCAAGTCTCTGCAAGGAGCTTCTCTAAGCGCCCGATCTCTGCATCCACGTCTATCATTTCTCCGACCTCGAGGTATATGTTCCCCTGAGGGAGGACGGCAGTGAGCGACCTGTGTGGTTTTTCCTCTACGAAGCGGATCTCTTCCACCGAGGCAAGCAGAGAAATGAGGTCTGCGTTTTCTTCTACGACGCATCTGGCTTCGGGTACGAAAGAAAAGCATGCCCTCGGCGCTTTTTTCTGAGGGGTGAGCCTCGATTGGGCTCGGAGATTACGAATTGCGCGGATTGATTCTTGAAGCAGGGCTATATCCTCTGCTGCCTTGGGATCATCGAGAACAGGCATGTCCTGTGGCCATGGAACCGTCTCTATAGATTGACCTTCAAAGGCAAAGGCATGCCACAGCTCTTCCGTCACGAATGGAACAAAAGGATGCAAGAGGAGGAGAAGGCGTCTAAAGACGCAAAGCAAGGTCTCCAACGAGGCAGTTCGCCTTTCCTCTCCTTCGTCTCCTCGGAGGGCGGGCTTTGCCATCTCCAGATACCAGTCGCACAGCTCACCCCAAGTGAAATCGTATAGGAGACGACTCGCCTCGCCGAAGAAATATCCCTCCAGGAAATTCGTAACTTCCTTAATTGTCTGGTTGATCTTAGACAATATCCACCTGTCGTGCAAACGAAGGGCAGAGGAAGCAAGAGCGGAAGAAACCCCATCCCCCTCGTAATCGCCGAGGTTTATCAAAGCCAGACGGCAAGCGTTCCACAACTTATTAAGGAAGAAACGGTACGTCTCTATCCTCTGAGCGCTCAAGAATATGTCCCGCCCTTGTACTGTGAGAGAGCAAAGGGTGAAGCGCAGAGCGTCAGCGCCATATTCTGCTATCACATCTAATGGGTCGATGACGTTTCCCTTCGACTTGCTCATCTTCTGCCCCTCTTCGTCGCGCACAAGGGCATGTACGTAAACCTGACGAAACGGGACGTCGTCCATAAATTCGAGGCCCATCATGATCATTCTGGCCACCCAGAAGAATATGATGTCAAACCCGGTGACCAACAAACTTGTGGGATAAAAATAACGGAGTTCAGCGGTATCGTCCGGCCATCCAAGGGTGGAAAAGGGCCACAAGGCGCTGCTGAACCATGTATCCAAAACATCTTCGTCCTGCTTTATATTGGCGCTTCCGCACTTATCACACGATGACGGATCTTCCATCGAGACGGTCATGTGACCGCAATCACCACACGTCCAGGCGGGTATCCTGTGCCCCCACCACAACTGTCTCGATATACACCAGTCGCGGACGTTATCGAGCCATTGATAATATGTGTTGACCCACTGTTCTGGGATCCACTCGATTTGTCCTTCCTTTACGACTTTCATGGCCGGTTCAGCGAGTGGCTTTATGCGAACAAACCACTGCTCGGATAAGAAGGGTTCAATCGCGGTATGACAGCGGTAACAGTGCCCAACGGAATGTTCGTAATCTTCCACCTTCACCAACAATCCGGCATCCTCGAGCTCTTTAATGGCCCTTTGTCTCGCTTCGTAGCGGTCGAGTCCGGTATAAGACCCCGCCGAGCCGTTCATCACACCTCGTGAATCAATGACGGATATCGGCTCTAAACCATGCCTGAGGCCAACCTCGAAATCGTTTGGGTCGTGTGCGGGAGTTATCTTGACGCATCCCGTGCCGAAATCCGGATCGACCATATCGTCTTCTATGATCGGTACAATCCTCCCCGTGAGGGGCACCCGCACATGACGCCCGATCATCGCCCTGTAGCGCTCATCTTTCGGATGCACTGCCACGGCCACATCGCCGAGGATCGTCTCCGGACGCGTCGTCGCAACTATCACTGCTCCATCATTGTCCAAGAACGGATAGGAGACAAAGTAAAGTTTGCCAAGTTCTGGCTTGTATTCCACTTCAAGGTCGGAAAGGGCGGTCTGACAGCGGGGGCACCAATTTATGATATATTTGCCTTTATAGATTAAACCTTTTTCGTAAAGCCTTACAAAGACTGCCCTCACGGCTTTAGAGAGGCCTTCATCCATTGTAAATCGCTCTCTGCGCCAGTCGCAGGAGGCGCCGAGTCGTTTGAGCTGTGATATTATGCGGGAGCCGTAACGCTCCTTCCATTCCCACACCATCTTTATGAATGCTTCGCGCCCGACCTCCTGGCGAGAGAGACCCTCTTTGGCCAGCGAGCGCTCAACAACGTTTTGTGTTGCTATGCCAGCATGATCCGTGCCCGGCAACCAGAGGACGTTGTATCCACACATTCGCTTGTAACGGCATACGACATCCTGCAATGTATTGTTCAGTGCATGCCCCATATGGAGCGAACCCGTAACGTTCGGCGGAGGGATTACGATGCAAAAAGGTTTTCTTGAAAGATCTACATCGGCGTAGAATAGCCCCAATTCCAACCAGCGCTGGTACCACTTATCCTCGATAGGATTAGGGTCATAGCTTTTGTGCAGCGCAATCCGCTTAGCATTCATGGATGATCCCCCTCACTTTGCTATGATGGCCTTCTTAAAGACCGAAGAAATGTGATCGACAAAAGTTATATTCATACCCTTCTTCGTCCAGCTCGGCAACTCTTCGACTTCATTCTCGTTGTCGGCCGGCAGAATTACGTTGCGTATGCCTTGTCTCCTGGCAGCCAAGATCTTTTCCCTTATGCCGCCGACCGGCAATACATTGCCACGGAGGGTAATCTCGCCTGACATAGCTACATCGGAACGTATTTTGAGACCAGATACGGCAGAGTAAATGGCAGTGGCTATGGCCACGCCGGCGGAGGGGCCATCTTTAGGGATTGCCCCTTCGGGAACGTGGACATGGATATCTGTCTCTTCCCATTTCACGCTATCCAGCGCAAGGGTTTCGGCGTTAGCCTTAATATAACCGATGGCAGTCTGGGCAGACTCCTGCATTATTTCGCCCAGGTTTCCGGTTAGCGTAATATGCCCTTTCCCTCTCATCTTGACCGCTTCCAACACCAATACATCGCCGCCGGCCTCTGTCCAAGCAAGTCCTATGGCAGCGCCCATCTGTGGCTCCCTGGGCAGCCGCGGATCATGCTTGCGCGGAGCTCCTAAATAAGACGACAGAAGCCTTGCGTCTATCCGCGTACTTTTGTATGTTTCGATACCGCCTTTAGCCTTTTCTATGTCTTCGACGTAGCGGCGAGCGATACGGCGGGCAACTTTAGAGAGCTGGCGCTCCAAGTTGCGCACGCCGGCCTCATAGGTATACTCTACTATGACCTTGCGGAGCGCAGCGTCGGAGATACTTATGTCGAGCTTTGCGAGACCGTGTTCCTCGAGCAGCCTGGGCCAGAGATGGCGCCTCGCAATGTGGATTTTTTCCTCCTCCACATATCCAGGGATTTGGATGACCTCCATCCTGTCGAGGAGTGGCCTCGGTATTGTATGAGTTACGTTAGCAGTGGTTATGAACATCACGCGACTCAGATCAAACGGAACCTCCAAGAAGTGGTCCGTGAACTGAAAGTTCTGTTCAGGGTCAAGGACCTCCAGTAATGCCGATGCGGGGTCGCCTCGGAAGTCCATGCCTATTTTGTCCACTTCGTCCAATAGCATAACGGGGTTGCGCGCTCCTGCTTGCCTGATCTTTTGTATGATGCGACCTGGCATCGCGCCCACATATGTCCGCCTGTGACCGCGAATCTCGGCTTCGTCCTTCATCCCGCCCAAGGACATCTGGGCAAACTTGCGGTTTAAGGCACGAGCGATAGAGCGGGCAAGGGATGTCTTTCCCACGCCCGGGGGCCCAACGAAGCATATGACTTGCCCCCGCATCTTATTCCCACCCAACTTCTGAACGGCCAAGTACTCTAAAATGCGATCTTTCACGTCTTCTAAGCCGTAGTGGTCTGCATCGAGTGTTTCCCTTGCTACTGCGATATCGAGGTGTTCTCTGGAAGAGCGATGCCACGGCAGTTCGATCAGCCAATCAAGATAAGTTCGCACTACAGTGGCCTCAGCTGACATGGAAGGCATTTTCATGAGGCGATTGAGCTCGTGTAGGGCCTTCTTTTCTATTTCTTTTGGCATCTTGCTCTTCAGGATCTTCTGTTTGAGCTCCTCCGTTTCCGATGCGCCCTCGCCCTGGCCCAGCTCCTCTTGAATGACTTTGAGTTGCTCTCTTAGGTAGTATTCTCGCTGGCTATGTTCCATCTCCTGGCGCACGCGCTCGTTTATGCTGTGCTCCAGCTCGAGAATCTCCACTTCGGAAATGAGAATCTTTAACAGCGCCTCAAGTCTGTCCCTCGGGTCTGTCGTCTCTAATAGCCGTTGTTTTTCATCTATCTTTACGAGCAAATGCGATGCCACCAGATCGGCGAATGCCCCGGCGTCTTCGACGTCGGCCACCGACATGAGCGTACCGGCCGGCAATTTGGGATTGAGCGCAGCATATTTCTCGAATTGCTCCATTACATTCCGCCTCAGGGCTTCTATGTGTGGCCCCTCGATCCTTTCCGGCAACAGGACCTCCACCCATGCTTCCATCAATTCCCTGCCTATTGCAAATTCAAGTACTTTGGCGCGCTCAAGCCCCTCCACCAACACCTTCGTCGTACCGTCAGGCAGGCGGACTGCCTGCAACACAGTACAACAAACACCCATGCTGTACAGATCCTCAGCGGTGGGTTCGTCGATATGCATATCCCTCTGAGTAACGATGAAAAGCTTTTTATCCTGAAGCGTTGCCACTTCAATAGCTTTTAGAGAGCGAGGACGTCCGACAAAAAGGGACACGATCGCCCCCGGGAAAATCACCACATCTCTTACGGGAAGGATGGGGAGGCGAAGAGATGTCGGGGTCAAAACTGCCATCGTCTATGCTACCTCCTCGCCATCCCTTCGCTCTATCTTGGGCATGCCCCTGCCTTCTATAAATTCTTCGGTGAGGATTACCTTCGTTACATCGCTGCGAGACGGAAATTCATACATGAGATCCACCATTATAGATTCCATGATGGAGCGCAACCCCCTGGCACCTGTCTTCCAGGCATTAGCTTTGTGAGCTACTGCCCAGAGCGCTTTGTCGGTCACCTCAAGCTCGATTCCTTCCATGGCGAAGAGCTTTTGGTATTGCCGCATTAGGGCGTCTTTCGGTTCAATGAGTATCTTGACCAGGGCTTCCTCATCGAGGCCGCTCAGTGGAGCAATGACTGGCAGCCGTCCGATGAACTCCGGTATGAAGCCATAACGAACCAAGTCGCGAGGCTGAACCTCTTTGAGGATCTCGTAAGAATCTCCGCGCCTTGAGGCTATTATTTCTCCCTCAAACCCTATTACCTTCCTATTGATCCTTCTGGCAACTATGTCTTCCAGGCCATCAAAAGCTCCACCGCATATAAAGAGGATGTTTGTCGTATTGATCTGGATAAACTCTTGGTATGGATGCTTCCTGCCCCCCTTGGGTGGAACATTTGCCACAGTTCCCTCCATCAGGCGCAAAAGAGCCTGCTGAACGCCTTCTCCGGAGACGTCTCTGGTTATAGACGGGGACTCAGACTTGCGAGAAATCTTGTCAACTTCGTCCAGATAGACTATGCCTCTTTCCGCTGCTTTTACATCGTAATCCGCAGCCTGCAACAAGCGCACGAGAATGTTTTCCACATCTTCGCCCACATACCCTGCCTCGGTCAACGTCGTGGCGTCGGCCATCGCGAACGGGACGTTTAACATCTTCGCCAGGCTCTGAGCGAGAAGAGTCTTACCGCATCCCGTGGGACCAACGAGGAGAATGTTGCTCTTCTGAAGCTCTACGTCCTCGCCCGAATTGCAGTAAATTCGCTTATAGTGATTGTAAACAGCCACAGAAAGGATCTTTTTAGCGAGCTCTTGCCCGACGACATACTTGTCCAAAAATTCCTTGATCTCCACAGGTTTGGGAATCTCTGCGATCTCTTTTAGACCCTCACGGACATTTTTGCTTGAAGCATCCTCTTCGCTCAAGATGACATTGCACAGGTGTACGCACTCATCACATATAGACACACCAGGGCCGGCGATAATCTTTTGCACCTCATTCTGTCTCTTTCCGCAAAAGGAGCAGCGCAGGCCTTTGCGAGGGCTGCTCCCCTCTCCATTTTCAAAACCGAACATCTTCAAAACCCCCTTTGCGGGCGATCGCTCAATCGTCAAAAGCAGTTCATGCTTTATGTTTATATTACCTCAAGAACGACAAAAATGACACCTCGCGATGTAAAGTATTGCAGCTATTGTGATCGCGTTTTCGGTGGATATTATTTATGGAGCAAATTGACGAGACCCATCGATACCCATGGAACATAAGTGAATAAAAGGACACATCCGGTCATGGCTAATAATATATAAAGCAAATTCTTCGAGATGGATTCGATAGGCTCTCCAGAGATGGCCGAGGCAACGAAGAGGTTTATCCCATAAGGCGGTGTGACGAACCCCACGGCGAGGTTCACCGTCATAAACAAGCCAAAGTGGACTGGGTCAATTCCAAGTCGAGTAACTACAGGGAGGAGGATGGGAGTCAATATTATCACGGAGGCGATATTGTCCACAAAACAACCCACGATTAGGAGGAACATATTTATGACTATCAATGTAACCGCAGGTTTTTCTGAAATGGCAGAAAGCCAGGCTGCCACAGTAGCCGGTATCTGAGCCATTGCAAGATACGTAGCGAAGGCTATGGAGAGACCTATCATAAATTGAGTGGCCCCATTTACGAGGGACGAATCGAGAAGACATTCGTAAATCTTTTTTGCATTTAATTCTCTATAGACGAACTTGCCGACGAAGAGCGAATAAACGACCGCCACTACGGCGGCTTCGGTAGGAGTAAATATCCCTCCATATATTCCCCCAAGCACTACAATTGGAATGACCAGCGCCCAAGCCGCTTCCTTAAGCGCCTTACATACAGCGCCGAAAGAAAAGCTGCTGGTGGATCTATTATAGCCCCGCCTACGAGATTCGATGAAACAAACCCCCATCAGAGAGAGCCCTAAGATAAGGCCTGGAATTGCCCCGGCGATGAACATGTCACCGATCGATACCTGGGCAGCTACGCCGTATATTACAAAGGGGATGCTCGGGGGTATGATGACGCCTATCGTTCCAGCCGCAGCAGAGATTGCAGTGGCGAATCCCGCATCATATCCCTTCTCTTTCATGGCCGGAATCATAAAGGAGCCGATAGCGGAGACCGTAGCCGGCCCCGAGCCCGAAATTGCGGCGAAAAACATACAGGCTAATACCGTAACCATGGCCAAGCCTCCGGTTATGAAGCCGACCAGGCTCTCTGCCAGATTTACGAGGCGTTTCGATATACCACCTTGCAACATCAGAGCACCGGCCAGGATGAAAAACGGAATAGCGAGGAGGGGGAAGGAATCCAAACCCGTGACAGATTTCTGGGCTATCAAAACCATGGGAATGTTGGTGGTAAGGCCCAAACAGATGGCAGTGACGAGCCCTATGGTAACGCCTATGGGAATGCCCAGCGACATAAACAAGATCAGCAAACCGAATAGAAGAATCGCTTCCATGTTACGAAGATTTTCCTTCCTTACGTTGATTCAATAACCTCAATAGTTCCTCGAGAAGGTGAAAAGTCATCAAGGTACACCCGACCAAGACCGAAGCGTAGGCCCAACCCATAGGAATCCTCATGGCTGCAGATCTTTGACCGCTATTGAACAAAAACAACGTAAGGCGTGCGCCGTAATAAGCCAGAAATGCACCAAACCCGAACCAGACCAGCGCTATAAATATCTCGAATGCGAGCCGTCTCTTGCCAGTAAAGCGACTGACCAACACCTCCACGCGCAGATGGCTACCTCTGCTGGCAGCATAGCTCGCACCGATCCAGCATTGCCATAAGAATATATATCGGGCCAACTCTTCACTCCAGGAGAGCGAATTTTGAAAAACATAGCGCATCACTACTTGGAGGAATACCAAGGCCACATTTACGGCCATGCTGCCGACGAGAAAATATTCCTCTGCACGAACTAACCAATTATGCCACATGCTTAACCTAAATTATCTGGCGCTCCTTTCGGCGAGCTCGATGATGTCTGATCCAATTTCGCCTTTGAATTGATCATAAACGGCACGAGCAGCTTCGACGAGCGGCTGTTTGCTCTCTGGTGTTAGCTCATTTATGATCATGCCTTTGTTTTTAAGCTCAGCAAGAAACTTGTTCTCTTCCTGAGGCATAACCTCGCGATGTTTCATCACAAAACGACGAGCTCCCTCTTTAACCAACTCCTCAAGATCGTCTGGAAGATTTTCAATGAAGGAGCGATTCGCCAAGATGTGAACGACCGAGAAGACGTGACCCGTGAGCGAACAATACTTTTGGACCTCATAGAACCTGGAGTCGTATATGAGGACGATAGGGTTTTCTTGTCCGTCCACGGTTCCCTGCTGCAATGCGGTATAAAGTTCACCGAAGCTCATCGGCGTAGGGTTGGCTCCGACCTTCTTGAAAAAGGCCACATGGATAGGGGTCTCCATGGTGCGAATCTTAAGACCCTTCAAGTCGTCTATGTTTTGGATCGGACGGCGATTGTTGGTGATGTGCCTGAAGCCGTTTTCGAAGTAGCCCAAATTCATCATTCCCTTGGACAGCAATCGCCTATCGAGTTCCTCGCCAAGTTGGCCATCTAAAGCTTTGAAGGCAGCTTCGCGGGTTGTAAAGAGGTAGGGCATCTCGACCACATGAAAACTCCCTTCAAAGCTGGCCGTAATGGAGGTAACCGGTAGGGCCATTTGGAGTATGCCAAGCTGCACTCCCTCTGACATCTCTCGATCTCCCCCGAGCTGGGCGTTCGGATAAAGTTCGACCTTGATCCTACCATTTGAGCCCTTTCCCACATATTCCTGGAATACCTCCCGCATCAAGACGCAGTCGGGGTGGCTGTCCGGTTGTATAGTGCCCACCTTGATGACATAATCTGCGCCCAAAGCCTGACTGCTTGCAATGACGAGGATAATGAAAAGGAGAATACCCACTCTTGACGATATCGCTATTGACCGCCTCTTTGCCATATCTTCTTTCCCCCTTTATAGAGTCCAGAGTCTGCTGAAAACCTACATCATAGCTACACTATTAACAATATAACTTACAAAACACATAGGAGCCATCTTGATTCTTCTTTACTATTTAGACAAGCTAAGGATAATTGGAAGCAAATTGAGCGACTTTTTCAGTGGTCTCAGATCAATCTAAGCTTATAATATCATGCTTGCACTTTGTTCTACAAGAATAAAATGACAAAAGGAGGCCCTTCCATATATGTAAAGGTGCCGTTTACGCTTAAATCGAAAAGGCTGGGCACAACGGCGCCTCAGCCTTTTCATAGAGAAATAGCCCTTACGATCTCTTCGCTATCACCTTGTCCACTATGCCATACTGTTGGGCTTCCTCAGCGGACATAAAGAAATCGCGATCTGTGTCCTTTGCCACAACCTCTATAGGCTGGTTCGTGTGCTTGGCGAGTATCTCGTTGAGCCTATCCCGTATGCGCATGATCTCCCGCGCATGTATTTGGATATCTACAGCTTGTCCCTGCGCTCCACCTATGGGTTGATGTATCATGATCCGAGCATCTGGCAGGGCGATGCGCTTGCCAGGTGCTCCAGCTGCCAAGAGTACTGCGGCCATACTGGCTGCTTGCCCAACGCATATAGTCGAAACAGGACACTTGATATATTGCATTGTATCGTAGATGGCTAACCCGGCAGTTACCAGGCCCCCAGGGCTGTTGATGTAAAGAAAGATATCCTTGTCGGGGTCTTCGCTTTCGAGGAACAAAAGTTGTGCTATCACAAGGTTCGAAAGGTGGTCGTCTATCGGTTCGCCCACAAAGATTATTCTGTCCTTCAGGAGGCGACTATAGATGTCATATGCCCTTTCACCTCGCCCGGTTTGCTCTATAACCATTGGGATCAACATGGTTTCGTTCACCTTCCTTAAATTGACCGATATTAACCGTTGTCTTCCTCAGAGAGCACGTTGTTTTCTGGGGAAGAGGCAGAAGCGGAGTCCTCCCTTGCTTCTTTTACGGTAACTTGAGACATCAAATAATCCACCGCTTTCTCTAAGCGGATATTATCGATAACGTTTCTGAACAATTCTCTGTCCCGCTCTATGCGAGCACGCAGCCGCTCGATTTTTTCTCCCTGCGATGAGGCAACCCTAGTTATCCATTCATCGATATCGCCCGAAGTGACCTCCACGCCGGCAAGTTTAGCCAAAGCATCTAAGACAAACGCCTGTTTCAATGCTCTTTGTGCCCTTTCCCTTATCAAGCGTTCGTATTCTTCTGCCGTTAAATTTTGCTCAGCTAAGTATGCTTCCAGCGACATGCCGCGTTTTTGCTGTATAGCCTCCGCGTCTCTTCTTTTAAGTGCTTCGGCTTCGCGATCTATCATAGAGGTCGGGATGTCAACATCTGAAAGCTCTATCAGCTTCTCTAAGGCTTTATTGCGAGCATCCAGTCGACTTCTGTTCTCCAGTTGTCTTGCTATTTTGGCCTTCAGCGCTTCTCTAAGATCTTCTATATTTTTTTCTTCTCCACCGGTCACCTGAGCTATGAACTCCTCGCTCAGCTCCGGAAGGATGGGCTCGATAATTTTTTTAATCTCGAAATTGCAGCGAACAGACTTGCCGGCGACGGTAGCGTCTGAATGCCCTTCTTCTACGACCAGTTCTGCAATGACGTGCGACCCTACCTCCTTGGAAAGCAGAGCCTCCTTTATCTGCGGATGCAAATTGGGATGGGCCAGGTTTAGACTAACATCTTCCGCTTTCTCTAAAACGCGCTCGCCTTCCTCGTCTTGAATTGTTGTAATATAATCAACTACCACTGTGTCGCCATCGCGCGAGGGGCGCCCTTCTACGGGAAGGAGTTGGATGTGAAGCCTGCGCAGTTCCTCTATGGCCTCATCCACCATTTCATCCGTCACCTGAGGCAAGTTAATTTCCACCTCGATATCTTTCAGATCTGGTAGGACGGCCTCCGGACGCAGTTCAAGGGTAAATTCAAGATTTAGAGGCTCGCCTTCTTTTATTTCTTTCACGTTAACTGTCGGCTCTGTCGCGAGTTCTATCTCATAGTCCTCGACTATTTGGCTCAATGCTCTCGGCACAATCCTATCCAGCGCATCTTTATATATGGCATCTTTACCGAGATAGAGTTCCAAAACTCTGCGAGGTATGTGCCCTTTGCGAAAACCCTTTATGCTTATGCTTTGAGATAGCCTTCGAATGCTTTCGTTCACAGCCTTAGAAAAATCCGATGCATCGACCTCCACTTTTATGGAAACCGAGTCCTTATCCTGTGATACAATTTCGGATCTCACAAAAATCAACCTCCATTTATGCCTGCGACATCACAGTCCGTGCATCATAAGCATTTTATTTTACTACGCCAACGGCAATTTTGCTATCCCAACTGAAAATAATTCTACATAAAGCATGTCAAGCGCAGTAAAAATGCCTCGACGTCATGCGTCGAGGCGAAAGTGGTGCGAGAGGGGGGACTCGAACCCCCACGGTCGAAACCACTGGATCCTAAGTCCAGCGTGTCTACCAGTTCCACCACTCTCGCACGCTTAAAGTCCTGTTGGTGGGCCGTACAGGAGTCGAACCTGTAACCCCAGGATTAAGAGTCCCGTGCTCTGCCAATTGAGCTAACGGCCCACATAACACCCCAGCTGGCGCGCCCGGCAGGATTTGAACCCGCGACCAACGGATCCGAAGTCCGCCGCTCTGTCCACTGAGCTACGGGCGCATGCGAAGATTATCTCCGGCAGCAATAGGAAACTTATCATAGCTCGATGGATTAGTCAACAGGCATCAGACAACTTTTTGATGTAAGATTCTTTTGAAATCCTCTGGGCATCTCTTGTGGATTGTCCTGATCCTTTGGGAAAAGCAAGAGGTTAAAAGGTAAAGAAATCCTTGTACCGTATGGACTTATTGGTATTTTTGGGGTGGACGAGGGGACTTGAACCCCCAGCCCCTGGAGCCACAGTCCAGTGCTCTGACCAGTTGAGCTACGTCCACCATGTCTATTCGCCGAACATCCAGTCTGCGCAAATACACTTATACCAAAGCGCCTTGCCACGGTGCACATTCGCGCATTCCCATCCGAATATGCTTCCTGCACGAATATGCTACACGCTCTTTCAGGAAAGGTCAAGAAGCCAATGGTAGTTATGACGATTGCCACAGGTGCACGGAGAGGATAAATCGGAGTTAGCAAATTCAAAAGCGCTATCTTTTAAAAAAATATGCATGGGTGTTCTATAATTTGGACGGCGCTCGAGCATCGCAAGTTCGAGGGCGACGGGAATTTGCAGTTGGCATCTAAACGGCAAATGTAATTATCGCCCTCGCCTTTGATACAAGAGCAACTCATGGGAAGCAGAAGGAGGATATGTACAGTAACCCGAACAATCACACATTTACCAGGCTCTTTACCGGAGCAGCCGGGATTTTTGCGATGAATACCTTGTAAGGTAGACGAGTCCATAAATACATGTTCTCGTCTGTTTAGTTTAAAATATGATTCAGGAGGCGAGTTAATATGAGTGTAAACTGGGAACTGAAGAACTGGAAGAACGTGAAGATTTACGATCTCTCCATCCCGATTAGCCATTTAACCCCGCCATGGCCCACTTATGAACCGCTCCAGATTAAGTTCTTCAAGCGCTTGGCGCCAAATGGCGCAAACGGACAACTTTTAACACACTCAAATCACGTGGGCACCCATCTGGACGGCCCATTGCACTTCTGCACCCACGGCAAGGACATTGCAAGTCTCGAACTGAAAGACTTTCTCGTGGGGCCAGGAGTTGTGGTAGACATCAGCGACATCGCCGAGGATTTCGGGATCTATACCAGCAAAGACATTGAGGAGCGGGCAGAGGTTCATGACGGAGACATCCTCATCATCAACACAGGTTACCATCGTTATGGTTGGGACCAACCAGAGGCTGACGAAGTCCGCTACATGGTTATGCACCCAGGCCCTACTAAAGAGTTCGCTCAGTGGTGTAAGAAAAGAAAGATTAAGTGGATCGGCGTCGATTGCGGCTCGGCGGATCACCCGATGAACACTAAGATCCGCGAGTGGATGCCTCATTACGCCAAGCTGGCTGATGAGCATCTTAAAAATAAATACGGCAAGGGGCTCGATGACTTCTTCCCGCCGGAGGATTACCAGCTTATGCATGTCGATCTTTTTCCCGATGATATCATACACGCAGAATGCGTTGGTGGAGATATAGATCTGCTCTCGGGCAAGCGCGCTACTATCGGATGCTTTCCCTGGAGGTTTGAAGGCGGAGAATCCTGCATCAGCCGGATAGTGGCCTTCGTGGAGGAATAACGTTTCTTTAAGGGGGCCCCATCGGCCCCCGAAATTCCATATTGGCGCGCCCGGCGGGACTCGAACCCACAACCTACGGATTAGAAGTCCGTTGCTCTATCCCGTTGAGCTACGGGCGCAAATAAACTTGGAGCGGGAAACGGGATTCGAACCCGCGACCTACGGCTTGGAAGGCCGTCGCTCTAACCAGCTGAGCTATTCCCAACTACGACGCAGTTAATATTAGCATAAATGCGAACTTTAGAGCAACACTCCCAAGGCAAGACTTGCACAAAATCGACCGAGGCCGTTGCTCCTAAATTTTGCTCTCCCTCGAAATTATAAGACACAATCGTGAATGAAAGAGGCCATGTAGTTTTATTCCAGGAGAAGTTTCACTCATGGGATGATGCATTGGAAGCCTTCGCACTCTTCAGGAAGGCTGAGGGCTACTCGGAAAGGACCATCAAAGACTACCGCTATCACGTAACGCGCTTTTTCAAAGAATACCCGCAGGCTTGGAATCCTCAGGATGCCGGCAAAACAAGGATGGCTGTGCTTTCCTTCCTCGGCCAGGACGGTATCTCACCGGCAACGTTCAACATCAGGCGAAAGTATCTTAAAGCCTTCTTTTCATGGCTGATAGACGAGGGAGCTTGCACTAAAAACCCGCTCGACGGGATCGGGGCAAGGAAGGCCGAACCGAGGATCGTTCAGCACTCGGCGGAAGTCTTAGAAAAGCTCTTAAAGCTGCCGGATAGGTCAACTTACTGCGGCAAGCGAGACTACGCCTTGTTGTGCCTTTCCATAGACACAGCCATAAGGCCAGGTGAGGCACTGTCTCTGACCATTGAAGACGTCGACCTCAAAGACATGGTCGTTTTAGTCCGAGCTTCCGTGTCAAAGACCCGCAAGAGCAGGACGCTACCCTTCTCCATAGAGACGACCAAGGCGATACAGGCTCTTGTCATGGCAAGGCCGAAGGAGTGGGAAACACCGCTGCTTTTCACCAACCACGAAGGCCAAAAATTTACGCTCTCAGGATGGACGCAGAGGTTAAAGAAACATTACGCACCCAAGCTCGGCTTAAAAAAGCTTTCTCCCTACGACCTGCGCCACGATGCGGCCTTGCACTTTTTGCGCAACGGCATGAACCCCTTTGCGCTCCAGGCGATCATGGGACACTCAAACCTCGAGACCACTAAGCACTACATAGCCCTCGTGGAGGCGGACATACGCGAGGCGCACGAAGCGGCCTCGCCGGTGAAGAAGCTCCTCGGGAGCAAAAAGCGGGTTAGATAAGGTGAGGTGGGTTAGCCTTTGCTGAGGCCTTCTTAGATGATAGAATAGGAAAGAAAAATGTGACCAGGATGTATGCGTGAAACTATTGCAGGGATAAGGCGTGACACGAACACGGCCACCGCAATCCATCTTAACTCAAGGTCACTTCTTTTTACGGGGAGCATAAGATGTAACTATTAAGTGATACTATGGAAATTAAAGATGTATAAAAGTTTAGTTTTTAATAAAATTGTAATTATGTGGGAGATAATAATATGTATTGTCCAAACTGTGGAAAACAAGTAGATAATGAGAGCAACTTCTGTAGATATTGTGGTGCAAAGGTTTATAAAAGTGATATATGCGTTAGTGATAAAGAAATTCCACAAAATAGTGTACCAAATGGTGTGTCTTTGTATGATAGCCCTAAATTAATCACTGAAGACATGTTTAAATTAAAAAAAGGAGAAAAAATGGTTTTTGAAACAAAACCATCAATAAAATGCTCGCTTTTGATGCCTGTGCTTTGTGGAATTATTACTGCTCTGATAGGACTGCCTTTCTTATATTTTCCACTTCTTGCATTGTTTCTTACATGGATGGGTATAGTTATAGAGTTAATTGCCTTGGGAATAATATTAATTCCCTATTTAGTATTTAAAAATATGATTTATGGATTAACAACTCATAGAATTATAAAAATTACTGGAATAATAGGTAAAGATATGTATGAATGTTCGCTTAATAGAGTTCAAGACCTTAGATTTAGGATAAGCCCGTTACAGAAAATATTTAGTTGTGGAGATATATTGATATCCACCGCGGGCACAGCCGGGATTGAATGCATATGGAGAAACATCGAAAATCCACAAGAAGTACAAAGGATTTTGAGATCTTTATTAGATGCAGTAAGAAAGAATTGACGAATAATTAATAGTGAAGTGAGATAGACACCATTGTGTTCTGTGAAAGTTACGTATAATTGTAAAATTTAGGATGGCACTTTTCTAAAGTAATTTAAAAGGGCCATGCCCTCTTATAGAATAAAATTATCGCAAGCTCAAACTATCGAAGGGATGGAGATGATTCAATTTTATATTACCTTGTATGAGGAGGATTTACACCATCTATTTTCTAGCAATGACGAAAGCTTAAAAAGTCATAGAACAATTTACCAATCAACTCCTGGAACAACAGCGTACGAAGCAGATCAATGCAAAGCCTTACTAGCGTACAGAGCAAAGAAGAGTGGAAGACGCAACAGATGCAGGGAAAGAAGGCTAATTACCAAAGCGAGAACCTTGGCATTGAAAGTACCACAGATAAGAGGAAATTACTAAAACAGCGAAGGTAAAAATAGAGAGAAGGGGGAGGCAAATGAAAAGAAATAACACGGTATTGAGAACTTTACTGATAAGCCTGATTTTAGTAGTCATTTTTGTTTCGATAACTTCAGCGAGTACAAAGTATGTTACAAAAGGCGGTTATCCTTTTGCCACTACCAAAGAGTATCTCAAACAGGCTATTAGCTACATCATTAGCGGCGATAATGAAGCGCTTGCTAAGCTCATAGCGGCTGGCGTTGTAGGCATTCTTGAAGATGGGACGGTTGTTTACATGGAAGGCGCAACGTGGACACTAGTTGAATTTAGGTTTCCTGGAAAAACTAAGAAATTTTGGACGGTGATGGAAGCGTTGTCAGAAGTAAAATGAGATTCAATACTATTAAAGAAAGAAGGCGAGACAAAATGAAGGGGAAGCCTATGAAGAGATGGTTAATTGGGTGTATTGTTTTTGTAATTATTCTGACGAGTAGTTCAGCCTACGCACAAAAACTTGTAACTTTCAGGCCAGACGCTGAATCTGGAGTTTTTATGGGCTTCAAGTGGAATGAAAACATAGCAACAATAAATAACCCATCTTATAGTGTAATTGAAACATATACAACAGAACACCAAAACAGAGCAACAAACAAAGATGAACCTAAGATCATCCCAGGCCTTACGGCTGCGAATATTAAATCAATCCTTGAAAAAAGTTGGGGGTTAGTTTTTAGTGGGCCACAAAAAGGAAAATTACTTTTACATGATAGCGGCGAAGCGGTAGACTCTGACACTGGAATTCACTTAATGTGTGATATTTATGAAACATCACCGCAAAAAGTTCAGTGGGTAAATTTCATAGTTGATGCATCTTATGTTATGGGTTTAATTGAAATTGATCGGATAACCAAATTAGCGGAAAGATATTTCAGTAGTTGTGTGACCATATCTTATGATGGAGCCAACCCAACGAAAGCAAAACAATGGGTTGCAAAAAATGTTTCCAAGGCAATTAAACCAGGAGAGCTTTCAATACAAATTGGCAAGGCAGAAATTAAACTGTTTGGTACTGAATATATGCGTACCTTACAAATTACTCCAATTGGAGGTGCTACACCTCTGTATTGACATTAGATTGATATTTAAGTCATGCTAGAAAGATATATAAATTAATTAATGAACAATCTTGTGATTCAATAGGGGGTAGGATTTTATGCGAAAATGCTGCCATTTGGGGTTTTTATTATTGTTATTGTTACTTCCCATGGTTGCTTACGCAGGAACTCGATTTGTTGAAGGATCAGCTACAGGTAGATATTACAACAATGTATGGAAGACATGGAGCGAAGAACCTATTTATGTATATGTGGACGAAAAAGGCAACACTTACATTAAAGGTGGCGAGGGGCTTATATGTGCAAGAGGGATTATTTATGCAGGAGAGAGACAGAAATTTATAGAACTGCTAAGAAAAGGAATTAAATGGGCTGAAACTGCAAGGAAAGAACAATTAGAAATTACAAAAAATTTGGGTTCATTTATGAAAGAAGGATCATACGGTGACAAATATGGAATTAAACTTACATTCTTTTCCGCAAACAAAGGAAACCAAACTGATGTAATTTTAGATATAGTCGACTTTGATAATATATTTAATACAATAACCCTTTATTTGAATCCATCACAAGTAAAAGAGCTAATTGAATTACTGGAAAAAGTACCTCAAACTCTAAAGGAACTCAAGGAACACGAAAAGAAATCTAAGACATTATTAAAATAACAGTAGTTCAATGAGTTTGCTGAATTGTTCAATAACCAGGATAGCAGGATGCAAAGTAAAATGAAAGAGAAGATATATAGGGTGGCATTGCTAATTGGATGCATTGCTCTTATGTTCGTTTTATTAACACACGATGAATCTCCAGAAAATGAATCATTGACTAAGTATCGCAAACGTGCTAATTCTGATGATGCCCAAACAGTAGAAGAAGCGATATTTCACGCAACTGCCCGTGACCTCATAATTTCACATATAGAACCCAATAAACTAGGCATTAAAGGGCATGAATTCAGGGTAAAACGTAATCCAGTTGGTGAAGGCTGTTTTGTTTATGACCTCGCACCAAATCCAATAATACAGACACAGAAAGACTATTTGGTTTGGTGGGTCCGTGACGACACCCATGCTTATGCGCTTAACGGTCCGAGCAAGATGGTGACACCAACTTTGCCTTATCCAAGAGAGGATTTGGGGGCAAAGTATAATGAGATAACCACAATAGTGGTTAACTATACATTTAGAAACGTTCCAATAATTTACTGGCCAGCAAGCGTCAGCACACCTCCTACTGAGACTTATACCGTTATGGAATACAAAATATACGACTATGTGATCAATGCATCCATGCCAGAAGAGAAAGCCATACAGGAAATGGCCAAGCATTATAATATATCTACTGAGCAAGTAAAAGAGATATGCGATAAAGTCTCTAACATTCTTTACAAGAACAATTGGTTTGGAATGTCATGTGAGCAATTGCTTAAACAGGCATCTGATTGCAATTGGCGCTATAAGTACATTTTATATAGTTAGACAGTTTAAATATCCAAAATTGCGCTATGTAACAGGTAGAAGATACGTACCCCAACAGCATTGTTGTCTTACCCTCACCCTAATAACTTATGCACTTCTTATCAGCTTTTGATAATTCTTGCACAGAATTTTGTTGTTTGCCTATTTACTGTCCAAGAATAGGAGAAATATTTGGACTAACATGCACAGACGTTTCAAAAAGCCCGCAGCAATTTACCCTCTCTTCACAAGAAGAACAAAGATCTAAATAGGTTTTTTTCCATGTTGAAATGGAGTCTCTAGAAAATTCCCAAATATCACGAGGCAAAAGGCATCTTGGTACATTATAGATTGATATATTCATTTCCCGCCTATGAAGTTGAAGTATTGCCTCTCTAAGAAGACCTGCATAATCAACGGGATCTATTCTGATCGACTCAAGATTCTTTGCCGCTTCCCCCGTATACTCCAGCCCCATAAAGGCAATATGCGAAACGAACGGAAGGTTTCGATAGACAAATTCAGCATAATAAGGTAAGCGCTCGTAATTTTGTCGCATAATAACAAAGCGCAGCTCTATTCTGCATCTAAAGCGAGCTAAATTATATAACCCTCGCATTACATGACCAAAGGCGGCCTCGGCTCCTACGATCTCATCATGAACGTCATCAATGTCTCCGTTTAGAGAAATGCAAAAGAGAAGGAATTTGTTCCTTTGTTCAATAAGTTGTTTAGTTTTACTAAAATCAGCTAATGCAATTCCGTTTGTAAGAATAGCAAGATGTGCATTAGGCAATCTCTTTTTGCAAAAGACTAATAAATCTTTTAACTGTTCCATTTCTAACGTAGGTTCTCCGCCTGAAAAGCAGATGGAGTTTGTTTTTGAGCTGACCATAGAAAGAATCTCTTTATTCTCTTTCCAAAAAGACGATGATAAATTAGAGTTAGCAGGTTGTGGGCACATTATGCACCGGCAGTTACACTTATCTGTAACAAAAATCACATTTTGGAGAGATCCTTCTTCCCATACTCTAACAACATTTCCATTGGGATAGATCTTAATAATGTCCCCCGTGCGCAATTCCGAAAGAGATTCAGGACTTATGCCTCCAATATAAGGCATTTTGCCATACAATCTTGGCAAACTCGTACTCGAAGTTAAAAATGCTTTATGTCTTAAGCTCCAATGAAACTTTTCGGCCACAAGAACGGTTTTATGCCTACCAAACGACAAGGCCCTCCTTGAAACTTTTCCTATAAGTGGCTCTAAAATGTTATGTGAGGTTCCCTGAAGAGTTTTCATAAGCGTATTTCCTCTAATGGCCTATGAGTAATCCAAGACCAAAATACATTCATTACCTGTTCATCATTTTCCAAGATATAATTAAACAGGAAATCCATGATACTCTTGTTTTTCCTACAGAAGTCACTGTGTGGGCTAAATCCTACTACGTCTCCGGTTTCTACATAATTCCGGACGGGATCCGATCCACAATAAGTCTGATAAACGCAAGAAGAGCACTCTGGAAGTATTTCAACACAAGATTTAGAGGTAATTGATCTTAGTTTTTCGCCTCCAAATATTTCTTCATATGAATTTTTTTCAACGTTACCTAGGAGAAACCTTTTGTTTCCAGTTCTAGCAAGCATACGAGCCTCATCTGTAGGATAAACGTCTCCGTTATAGTCATAAATTGCTCCACTGATACCAGCACCCGCCGGAGATTGCAGATCCATAAATCCAGTAGTAAATGGAGTTAAAATCCTCGAAAGAAGAAGCGTAGCAAAGTACTCAGCAAAATACTCCCCGTTAAGATTTCTCTGTAAAATGTAACGAAAACCCTCCTTGTAGGTTTCGATGAACTCTTTCATTGAATAACCAAGCGTAGCAATGTCTTCCCTTGCAAAACCGTAAGGATTTAAAGATCTTAAAAAGATTCCTTTGAAACCAAGTCGCATATATTCATCAACAACTTCCCTAATCCTTCCTAAATGATCCCGCGTAATGGTTAGAAGTGGTGATATAGCTTCATCTCCCATAATACGACGTGCAAGTAGAAGATTTTCGACGAATTTATCATATGAGCTTGAGCCATTTCTCATCTTGCGATGCAGGTCATGCAGTTCCTTTGGGCCGTCTAAAGAGGTAGAAATTTGCACACCTTCTGCTTTTAGAAATTTTATTTTGCTCTCATCTAATAATGTCATATTGGTACAAACCACAAATTCTAACTTTTTATTTGCTTTCTTGTTATGTTTTTTGGCATAATGAACAATTCTTACCAGTGTTTCCCAATTGATAAGCGGTTCTCCTCCTTGAAACTCAATTTTGATCACTTTAGAAGGAGATATAAAGATCATATCGACCACTGCATCTGCAATATCAGGACGCATATTTTGCGACATATGTCCTTTTATCAAATCAGAACTAGAGGCATGGCAATAATCACAACGACCATTACAATGCCCTGTCAACACTATCATATGAAGAGAAGTAAAATTTTTTAGGAAGGCTTTTCGAGTTCTTAATTTTGTGGCAAGCATTTCAACTGATAGTTCCAAGTCATGATCTGTAATGAAGTTTTTACTTTTTAATAACGAAAATGTATGAGAATCAACAGTAAAAGGATTCTTCAAAAGAGTTTCGAATTCTTGAATCGAAATTACTGCATATTCTCCAGCATAGTTAACAAGCAAAACATTCGTATTTCCTAAAAACTTAAAGGAGAATGGAAGGAAGGAAAACCATTGTTCAGTCGCTTTTAAGGATTTTTTTTTACCGGCGAAAAGGCATACTCCACAATAATATCTCTAACATGTCCAAACTCTCGTTCAAGATTAACACGAACCTGCTGATCCAAAGCCTCATTTATGAATAATTGGGCATCTTTCTCGACCTCTGCAAGGGTTCTGCCATTTTTAGGTTCAAATAGAACGCCAATCGATTCTTCATCTATAGGGAATACTTTAATAACATTCTCACCTATAAAGTTATAGGCTGCTGAAAAAATGGCAGCCTGACTATAAAGCGACTTTTGAAGGCTAACTAAATAACCTTTCTCCTGAGAAATAACAAAAGAATGTTTAAGATCAATCATCTCTTCATATGATTAAAACATCATGAGATAAACTTGCTACTTGGACGAATAGTGCGAATAATGAGATCGGTGTGAATAATGAGATTGATGAGAGCTGTGCGAATAATGCTCTTGCGGGAGCTGTGTGATTACATTACTTTGAATGTCAGAATTCGCAAGCTCTAAGTAAACTGGTGTATCTTCTGAAATTCTCTCCAGCTTCTGTTTTTCCTGTGCTTGAGATATCTGCGAGAGGCCCAAAAACGAACTCCCACCAACAAGAAGTCCTAAGACTGCGGAAATAATCGAATTCTTCTTCATAGCCAAGCCCTCCAAAGGCTAAATTATAACCTGGCTCCTACCTCAGTTATTTATTATAGAAGTGGATTACTTTCTGTCAAGGCCTTTATCCCTTTCTCTTTGTTTATGCACGGCGTTTCGGGGATCAGGTCTTTGTTTTTTGGTGTTTCTTGGGCTACCATAGCTTCATAAAACGTCACAAGGGTATCTTTTATTGCTGTATTTTAGCACAGGCTTGCTGCCATACACAAACATAAGCCAACAAAAGCAGCTTAAGACCTAACCATTTACTTTATCTTCCCCACCCTCCTTTTAGTGGGCACGAGCTTATTCACTGGCGAGGCGTGCGCATGCTGCTCTTTTATGTCGTCTTGTGTATATGCCACGTAGCGCTTGGTCATGGTTAAGTCTGTGTGTCCGAGGATGCGCTGCAGAGACAATGTGTTGCCGGAAGCAAGCTTGGGAGAGAGGCTGATGTATTGAATGTTATTAATATGTCTCTTAGGATATAATTGAGACGTTGGGGCATCTTCAAAATAGCCGTAAGTTAAAAACAGAAAACACAGCGAAAGGAGGCGAAACTTATAATTCGAGGGAGTTTATTTTCAGTGTAGCTTAAGTTATGGCAAAAATGAGGAGGCCGTCGTTCCTAAATCGAGTATAAAAAATTCCCGACACAGCACAAAGCCGGTCGGGAACTAAACTTGGAGCGGGAAACGGGATTCGAACCCGCGACCTACGGCTTGGAAGGCCGTCGCTCTAACCAGCTGAGCTATTCCCGCCTCTCTGCACTACCAAACTTATAGTTAGTGGTCGGGGCGAAAGGATTTGAACCTTCGACTCCCTGCTCCCAAAGCAGGTGCGCTAAACCAGACTGCGCTACGCCCCGACTCCTTACGCTTGGTGGAGCTGGGGGGACTCGAACCCCCGACCTTTTCCGTGCGAAGGAAACGCGCTCCCTCTGCGCTACAGCCCCATCTGCTTTCGCGCAATCATTGTATTTGTAGGGCCTGGCTTTGTCAAGGTGACAGGGGCTATATGTTAGTAATAGCAATCTCAAGTTCAATAATTTTGTGTGGGTTAAAAATCAACGCATTATTTTTGCTATTTTGAAGCAACCCCCTGCATGTCAAAGCAATGCGTTTTATCCCTCTACGCTGTAGTTTGGCGCCTCTTTGGTTATAATCACGTCGTGAGGATGACTCTCTTTGACAGAAGCTGCTGTAATCTTTACAAAACACCCCTTCTTTTGGAGTTCTGCTATATCCTTTGACCCTGTGTACCCCATTCCTGAGCGCAAGCCACCGACCAGTTGGTATACAACGGCAGAAAGGGCACCCTTGAAAGGAGTTAACCCCTCTACGCCTTCGGCTACGAGCTTTTCCTCTGTCGTCACGCCTTCTTGAAAATAGCGATCTTTGCTGCGTCCTTCTCTCATCGCTGCAATAGAACCCATACCTCGATAACTCTTGAAAGACCTTCCGCGATAGATGACCTCTTCTCCCGGGCTTTCCTCTGTACCGGCAAAGAGAGAGCCTATCATGACCGTATCTGCTCCAGCCGCCAAGGCTTTCGTGATGTCGCCGGAATAGCGAATGCCACCATCAGCTATGACGCAACGGCCACGTTTTTTAGCCACGGAAGAAACTTCCATGATCGCCGTTAGTTGAGGAACACCGGCACCGGCTATAATGCGAGTGGTACAAATGGAACCGGGCCCTATGCCGACCTTGACTGCGTCAGCTCCTGCATCTATTAATGCATTTGCTGCGTCAGCAGTTGCGATATTGCCTCCCACTACCGGCATGTCGCCACATCGCTTTTTCAACGACCTTACCGCATCCAATACGCGTTTGGAATGGGCGTGGGCTGTATCTACGACTAAGATGTCCACTCCAGCCTTTATCAAAGCCTCCGCGCGTTCGTATAAGTCTTCACCGACGCCAACGGCGGCCCCAACCCGGAGGCGTCCCCGCTCGTCCTTACAGGCGTTTGGAAACTCTCGAGCCTTCTGAATGTCTTTTATCGTTATAAGGCCCTTCAGGTGTCCTTCTTTATCAACGAGAGGGAGCTTTTCCACTTTGTGCTTCTTTAATATTTCCTTGGCCTCCTCCAGCGTTGTTCCTACGGATGCCGTGATCAGCCCTTCCTTTGTCATCACAGCTGCGATGGGTTGGGCGTAATTTGTGACGAAGCGCAGGTCCCGATTGGTGATAATACCCACGAGTTTCTTTTGGTCGTTCACTATCGGTACACCGGATATGTGATAATGCTCCATGAGTTTTACGGCTTCGCCGACAGAATCCTCCGGGTGTAGATAAAATGGGTCGACGATCACGCCAGCTTCAGAGCGTTTTACCTTGTCCACCTCTCCTGCCTGTTTCTCTGGAGAATTATTGCGGTGAATGATCCCAATTCCTCCTTCACGGGCCAAGGCTATGGCAAGGCGCGCCTCTGTAACGGTATCCATAGCAGCACTACAAATGGGCACGTTGACCTGTATTTGCGGCGTGATGAAACTCTTAACATCCACATTTGCCGGAAGGACTTCGCTATAATTGGGAACCAATGACACATCGTCAAAAGTTAGCCCCTCAAAAGGTTTAAATTTAACATTCAAGTCCATAACTGATCACTCCTCAATGCCTCCAATCTCGTTCGAGGCGCAAAAGCGCCTCGTCGCGTCCTAAGCTCCACAATACAAGGGCGACGGAAGATCCGTCTCTTGTGCCTGTGAGCATTATTCGCAAGAGATGATAAAAGTCTTTGCTCTTTATCTCCTTTTCGCGGCAAAAGGATCTGAGGGCTTCCCCAATTTCCTCGGCGTTCCACTCCTTCAAGTTGCGCATGACCTGAACCAGCTCCGAAACCCACGGCGGAGACTCTTCACATTTTTGAGGGCGCTGGAAAAGCCAAACGATCTTTTGAGTTATCTCAACGAGCGTGGCACAATCTCCTCGGACGTCATCGATGAGAGCCAAAAACGCTCTTTCGTCGACGGGCTTAAAGTTACCTCCAACACAAGCTATGACTTTTTCGGCAAGCCACGTGAGATCGGCCTTTTTTATGGCTAATTTTCCCCAATAGCGCAGCCTTTCTTCGTCATGGATGGGAGGGGAAGAACTGACTTGATCAAGCGAAAATCTCTCGACCAGATCGTAGAGTGTGGGCACGGTGTCACTTACTTCAATAGACCAACTCAACGTCGCTAAATATGCCACGAGAGCCTTTGGCAGATATCCGAGACTACGATAATGGGCTATGCTTACAGCCCCTAATCTCTTGCTGAGCTTTCGCTTCTCTGCGTCGAGGATTGTAGGGATATGGGCGAAAATTGGTCTCTCCCATCCCAGTGCATCGTATATTAAGATTTGCCTGGCTGCGTTATCTAAATGCTCGTCACCTCGGATTATGTGAGTTATATTCATCAAGTGGTCGTCCACGGCGGCTGCAAATATATACGTTGGCCAGCCATCCGGCCGCATGATGATAAAGTCGCTCAAATCGTCCAAATCGTAAACTCTACGACCATGTATCGCGTCCTCAAAGTCGAGCCTCATGCCCTTTGGGGTGGCAAAACGCAGACTCGGCCTTCTCCCTTCTTTTTCCATGCTTAAACGTTCCGCTTCGGTTAGATGACGACAACGCCCCGAATAGCGGGGTGGTTTGCCTGCAGAAATTTGACTCGACCTCTCCGCCTCGAGCTCTTCTTTCGTGCAGTAACATGGATACGCTCGCTCGAGCGATTCCAAGCGTTTTGCAGCTTCTTGATATATAGAGAGTCGCTCGCTCTGGCGATATGGAGAGTAAGCCCCGCCCACGTCAGGCCCCTCGTCCCAATCGAGCCCGAGCCAGCGCAGGTCTTCCATTATGTTGCGCTCGTAGATTGTGCTCGACCGCGACTGATCGGTATCTTCTATCCGCAATACGAAAGCACCCCCACGATTGCGCGCCCAAAGCCAATTAAAGAGTGCAGTCCTGGCTCCCCCTATGTGAAGTTCACCAGTAGGGGAAGGAGCGAAGCGCGTTCTCACGCTCTTCATGGTCAGGATTCACTGCTCCAGCCGAGAGGTCGCCTCGCAACCGTGGCAGTGGCGTGACATACAAGACATTCACCTCTACCGACGCTTCCCACAGACTCGCCGGACTTCACTTTAATGTTGGCCACGCGCCCCGAGCGCCTCTGGCCTAACTGCAAGACCGACTCCAGGCTTCGTCGGATCGCTTCTATTTTGTCCGCCAATCGCGGGATCTGCGCTTGTAGCGTGGCGTCTACCCATTCTATAGACCAACCCTCGCTCGAGATCAAATCCACCACCTGTTTCAGAAGTTCCATGCTGTTGGCTCCTCTATACGTATCGTCATCGGCTGGGAAAAGTGTTCCTATGTCGGATTCCCCGGCAGCTCCGAGCAGGGCATCGGCCACGGCATGGGCTACGACATCGGCGTCGGAGTGCCCATGTAATCCGAGTGGAGCGTCTGGTATCTCAATGCCGCCCAAACGCAACCTGCGACCCGGCACCAACGGATGGACATCAAACCCGTTCCCTACGCGCATTACCTCCCCGCCCTCGACGATCGCGCTGGCGAGCTCCCAATCCTGTGCGTCTGTGATTTTAAAATTCAGCTTGGCGCCTCTTACGGGAACGAGCTCCTTGCCGGCCATGATCCAAGCTTCGGCCTCATCTCTGAAGCCGTCTTGATGTTCATCGAATGCGCGTAGCAGTTCTTCTCTGGGGAAAACTTGAGGTGTCTGAGTAGCCAGCAAATCCTCTCTTGGCACAATGGTCATTTTGCCATCTGGAAGGACCCTTTTAAGCGCGTCGGCCACAGGTATGACTGGTATTGCCCCTTTGCCGTCCGTCACCGCCTCCATGAGGCGACGGCAGAGTCCCGGCTTCACGAAAGGCCTAACGGCATCGTGCACGAGACACCCCCATGAGTTGGAGGCCAAAAGGCCGGCATGCACGGAATCGGATCTGCGCGGACCTCCAGTTATTACGGTCACTGGAAGCTCAAAATTTTGCGCTTGGTTCTTAACCTCTTCCTCCATCCCAGCTGGGACGACCAAAATTAGCTCTTCTACGAGACCCTGCTTATATAATTCCTCAGCCACCACAGCGCTCCAACACCATACAGGACGCCCTCCGAGTATGCGAAATTGCTTGAGCTCGCCGCCGAGACGGGTTCCCTTTCCGGCGGCAACTATTATGAACGACCATGTCTTCATCAACGTACCTCCCGTCGCATCCGTCCGAAGATCATTCTGCCCGCCGAGGTTTGAAGTATCGAGGTGACGGTCACTTCTACTCGCTTGCCGATATAAGCTTCCCCATCTTCCACGACGAGCATCGTGCCGTCGTCAAGATATCCAACTCCCTGGTCGGGCTCTTTTCCTTCGCGGATTATATCGACTACGACCGTCTCTCCTGGCAGGAGGATCGGCTTCATGGCATTAGCTAAGTCATTCACGTTCATAACTTGAACACCTTGAATTTGAGCGATCTTGTTCAGATTATAGTCGGTAGTGAGGATAGCGGCGTTCTCTCTCCTTGCCAAGGCCAAAAGGCCGTCATCGACGCTTTCTACGCCAAGCTCTCTGAGAGATATATCGACAATATTAAGCGTTATTACAGAAACTTCTTGTAACTCCCTGACAATGTCGAGCCCTCTCCTGCCTTTAGTTCGCCTTGTGGGATCCGACGAATCAGCTATAGCCTGAAGCTCGGCAAGCACGAACTGAGGCAACAAGAAAACGCCCTCTAAAAAACCAGTCCTGGCTATATCCAAGATCCTGCCGTCGATTATGACGCTCGTATCGAGGATTTTCTTTGGACAAGTTCCCTTCTTTTCTGCAGACCCTTCGTGACCTTCGACCGCGCCCTCCGGTTGCCTTCCCTTCCTCAGGGTGAGGTGTTCCTTCAGTGTCCCGAAACTGCTCCACCAGCTCATTATCTCGTCCTTGCGCCGCAAGAAGAGATGGATTCCCAAATAGCCGAGCGTTATGTTCAATACGACAGCTAAATAAATACCTATCCCAGGCAGATCCACGAAGGGGAGGGCCAGAAGATTTGCGATGATGAGCCCTATTATGAGACCCGCCAGGGCCATAGATATATCTTGCCAGCTCAATGATTGAAGGTTATGCTCTAAAAATAGGCCAATAAAGCCGACCAACCTGATAAAAAGAGGCGCTATCACAAAATAGCCTATTAAGGCAAGGACCAACACGAGGCCGGAAAAGATGGCCAACTTTTGCGGCAACCCAGTCCAGGGAAGCCATTGGTTCTGCTGTATATATTGAGCGATCTGGTAACCGGCCAATCCACCCAGCAAGGCAAAGAGTGCTTTCGCTATGCCTTGGAGTACGCCCTTTTCCTCATGCATGTCATCACTTCCTTTCAAAATTTGAATTTCAACTTCGATCATGGTTCATCTTTTATGGTGGTGCGCGATTCCATCGCGGCGTGAAGCGTGGCGCGATCGGCGAAGCTTATGCTGCCGCCCAGCGGCAGACCGTAGGACAAGCGCGAGATTTTTACCTTTAGGCCAGACAATGCCGATAGCACTGACTGCGCAGTGAGTTCACCCTCTACTTGAGGGTCTAATGCCAGTATTATTTCTCTCACTCCTAATTCTTCCACCCGCCTCCTCAGGCGATCCAACGAAGACGGATCGATGTCTTCGCCATCTAAAGGAGAAACCCTACCGCCTAAAACATGATATATCCCCTGATGGATCCCATGCTCCTCCAAAACGAGAAGGTCTTCAGCGGTCTCAACCACGCAGAGAGATACGCGGTTTCGTAAAGGGTCTGCGCAGATATCGCATACTTCCCTTTCGGTGAGGTTGCCGCACTCGGGGCACGGATGAAGGTTCATTCTACATGATAAAATGGCTTCCGCCAACTCTTGAGCGAAGGACGGAGGCTGCTGCAGTATAAAAAACGCCAAACGGCGCGCACTCTTCTCTCCAATTCCAGGAAGGCGAAAGAGCAATTTTAATAATCGTTCAAGGGACCCGGTCGATGACAACGCCAATCCTCCCCATTTGGTCAATCTAAAAGAGACTGCCCATACCGCCTGTCAACTGGGCCATCTGCTCGTCCGCCAACTCCTTGCTCTTGCGCAATGCATCGCTGATCGCTGCAAGGACTAAATCTTCGAGCATTTCGACGTCATCAGGATCAACTACGTCCGGAGATATTTTTATGGAGACAATTTCACCTTGACCGTTAGATATCACCCTCACGGCACCGCCACCCGCTGCGCCCTCCACCTCCTTCGCTTTCAGTTCTTCCTGGATTTTCATCATCTGAGCCTGCATCCTTTGAGCCTGTTTTAAGATCTTGTCCATCTTCACCGGCAACACCTCCCATTTCTTATAAAATCATAGCCCTTCTTCGTCGAAACTTCATCGTTGGAAATACGGTCTCGATGTAATAGACTTTTTTATCAGGAAATGTTCGTACCTCTCTCTATCCCCTAAAATCTCACCAATCCGCTTCACCTCTTCAGTCAACGCAGGAAGGACCGTATGTTGAAGAGTGTTTATCTTAATCTGCGTGCGGCGCAGTTCGGTTTCCAAAGCCTTGAGCTTAGCTTGCAGGTTTATAAATTGCCAAAGCAACCCCTCCACTTTGTTTAAGGCCTCCAACAAGTCTTCTACGTATAGAGAAGTTAAAATGGGATTAAAAACGGCTTCGCCCCTTCTCTTAGATTCATCGATCGCCTCAACGAATTCCGGATATTTGCAGCCGGCGATGGCATGGTCGCGTTCGCGCAGCTTGAGCACCTTTACCCCGACCTCGAGCAGTTTTATCGCCGCATCCCCCTCGAAGAGTCTGACTAGCGAATAAGCGAGATAGACCTGCCTGTAACTTTCGCTGAAGGCAGATCGCATGGTTCTGTAAGCCCTGCGATCTGCCTCGATGGCCCTCATTATAGCGTCCCTTTTCTTCTCCAGCAGTCGCTTGCTGTGCTCTACTGTAGATATGCGGCGCTTGAGGTCTATGAGTTGGCTTCGCGTAGGGGGAGAGTTATTCAACTGCTTTACCTCCACGTCTCTGCGTCGCCTCAGTGGGAAGGCGGTATAGTTCAGTGGACGGCAGCGTTTCGAGACATTGCCAGGCGACGTTTATCGATTCCTCCAGAGAACGATACGTCTCACCTTGGTTTATAAATTTCCCCTCAAAACGATCGCCGAAGGAAAGATACTCCTTCTCAAGGGCGGATAACCCCTCCTCGCCCACGATCATTTTAAGCCTGCGCAGCTCCCTTGACCTCGCATAGGCAGCGTAAAGGGAATCTGCCATGACCCCGTGTATCGGATCAGTCTTGCCTTTTCCGATCCCCTTGCCCATCAATCTGCTGAGGCTCGGAAGGACATCGATCGGGGGAAATATACTTCGCTCGTGAAGCCCCCTGTCTAACACAATTTGCCCCTCCGTTATGTAACCTGAAAGGTCGACTACGGGATGTGTCATGTCATCGTCTGGCATAGTGAGTATCGGCAGTTGTGTTATGCTACCTTCATTTCCCCTGACACACCCCGCTCTCTCATAAATGCTGGCGAGATCTGAGTACATGTATCCAGGATATCCCCTTCTTCCTGGAGCCTCTTCGCGCGCGGCACTGACTTCTCTCAATGCCTCGCAATAGTACAGCATGTCGGTGAGTATCACGAGGACGTCATACCCTTTTTCTAAGGCCAAGTGTTCAGCTACGGTGAGCGCCAAGCGGGGCGTCAAGAGCCTTTCCACCGGAGAGTCACTCGCCAGATTGATGAAGAACACGCCGTGATAAAGAGCCCCGGTATCGCGGAATGCGTTCAGAAAATAAGATGCCTCTCTCCATGTAACGCCCATGGCGGCGAAGATCACCACAAAGCGCGACTCCTCCCCGGGAACGCGCGCTTGCCGGGCGATTTGGACAGCGATCCGAGAGGCCGGAAGACCTGCTCCAGAGAATATAGGAAGCTTCTGCCCCTTGATCAAAGTGTTCATGAGGTCGATGGCGGATATGCCTGTCTCCAGATAGGCATGCGGAGCCAGTCTCCTGACCGGGTTTATGGGGAGTCCAGCCACAGGAAGCTCTCCCTCAGCGCAATTTTCAACAGGAGGACCGCCATCAATAGGCTCTCCATGGCCGTTCAAGATTCGCCCGATGAGAGAAAGCCCCACGGGCATGCGAAAAATGTCCCTCTCAATCCACACGACGCTCTTGCCGGGGTCTATATCGATGTTCGATTCAAAGAGCTGAACGAGGCAAATATCACCATCTACCTGTAGAATCTGGCCTATTCGCGCCTCTCGGCCGGTTTCCACGGTAACGAGCTCACCGAAACCGGCCCCCTTTACTTTGTTTACGAAGACAAGGGGGCCGGAGATGCTATCGATTGCCCTGGAACCTTCTCGAAAAAGTCTCATCGCCCAAGGTCTCCTAAACGTATTGAGTCGATCCAATGCTTTGCCTCCACTTCAAAATCCTCAACGGGGAGCGAGCGCAACCTTAAGAGCTCCTGTTTAATCGGCAACGCTTCGATTTGCTCGTAAATCGTACCTCCCGATAGACTGGCTCTGACCTTCTCATCTAAAGATCGCAAAAGTGCAAGCATCGCTTTTTGTTTGCTCAGGGGGCAATAGGCATCCGCTGGGTCGAAGGCGTTTTGCTGTAGGTAAACGGTTTGGAGCAGTTCGGCGAACAAAAGGAGCCATCTATCCTCATCTGCGAGGGCATCACGTCCCACGAGCTGAACAATTTCCAATGCCTCCTGTCCCCTTTCCAGTGTTTCGTTCAGGAACATCTTAAGCTCAAGCCATTCTCTCCCCAGAAGCTGAACGAAATGATCACGCAGGTCCTCCTCGTAAAGGGTGTAACTCTGGCGCCAATTTATGGCTGGAAAGTGCCTTTGCTGAGCGAGGGATTTGTCCAAAGCCCAAAAGGCGCCAGATAGGCGAAGGCTCGCTTGGGTCACCGGTTCCGAAAAATCTCCCCCGGCAGGGGAGACGGCATTGATCACCGTTACGGATCCCTCTCTCAGTGGTTCACCCAACGGCACTGCACGTCCCGCCCTCTCGTAATATTGGGCAAGGCGACTACCGAGATAAGCTGGATAACCCTCTTCGCCCGGCATTTCGCCCAGACGACCGGATATCTCTCGCAACGCTTCGGCCCAACGCGATGTGGAATCGGCTATAATAGCTACGTTTTTCCCCATGTCTCTGAAATACTCTGCAATTGTCATGCCGAGGTACACGCTGGCTTCCCTTGCGGCCACCGGCATGTTGGATGTATTGGCTATCAAAACTGTGCGGTCCATCAGCGGCAGGCCGCTTTTGGGGTCAGCGAGTCTTGGGAACTCCTCCAAAACCTCGGTCATCTCGTTGCCCCGTTCGCCGCACCCAATGTAGACAATGATGTCGGCATTGCAGTATTTGGCAAGCTGTTGCTGGGTGACCGTCTTTCCTGTCCCGAACCCCCCCGGTATGACCGCGCTGCCTCCCAAGGCAATCGGAAACAGCGTGTCCAATACGCGCTGGCCTGCCAAAAAGGAAATTTCAAGCCCGAGCTTCCTTGCCACTGGGCGAGGTTCTCTGACATGCCATCGGCTTACCATGGTAAGTTCGATACCGTTGGATAACCTGCATATCTGGTCAAAGGCGCGATATTCCCCCTCTGGGGCTATCCACGCGATCTCGCTCTGGATTTCGGGGACGAAGGGAACCATGACCATATGGATAAACCCTTCCTTTTCCGCCACGTTGCCCAACACCGTGCCTGGCATTGCTATGTCTCCCACCTTGAGTCGCGGCTTAAACGGCCACTTTTTGTCCGTTGGTATGGGGCTTTCCCTCCATCCCCTGCCGATGTAAACCTCCCTGTCGGCCAAGAGGGCGAGAGGGCGACCTATGCCGTCCAAGACGCTCCCCAACAAGCCTGGCCCTAAATCGACAGACAGCAATTCACCGGAGAAGTATACAGGCTCGCCGGCTCTCACTCCATCGGTGGCCTCGTATACTTGGACATCCGCTGAGCCTTTCGAAATGCGGATCGCCTCTCCCAAGAGGCGATCGTGCCCCACATAAGCCACCTCGTATGGTCTGACTGGGAAGGGAAACCTCGCCCTCACCACCGGGCCGGATATGGCTGTAACCGTTCCAACCCTATCCATGCTTTACAAGTTCGGCGCTTCCATACCTGGAAGCAACACCCATACAGGATGAATCGAACGCAATGCGATCTTCTTAACGCGCTCCGGCATTTTTTTAAACCACTCCTCCTCAACCAGTACTACGCCTATATCTGCATCCATAACCCTTAATGTGCCCTCCACATCCAGAGGGTCTTCGCAAGTTATAGGCTCAAAGCCCAAGAGGGCCCACATGTCGACAAAGAGCCCTCTGCCGATTGCTGCAGCTCGCACACATAAAAATTCCTCCATGATCTTCACTCCAGGGGAATCAGGCTCTGTGTAATCTGTTCGGGTCTTAGGCCGAGCGAAAGCCCTACAGCCAAGGCGGTCAAATTTTGCCACTCAACTATCTGCCATGTCGAAAAGCCCATGGCCACCTCTATTCCTAAAGGATCTTTTCTGAGCTGCTTGGCCTGCCAGCGCCAAAATTCCACATTGAGGGCTCGGTAAAACTCGTGATGAGATGGTGCAGATATTCGCCTGGTTACGCTTTGCCATGGAGTTTCAGACACCGCTACTCCCACCACTTCGGCTTCCTCCAAGCGGCGGGGATCTATCCAGGCTCCGCCCGTCAGATACTCCACCCCTGTGAGCCCCCTGCCGTAGCCCGACCGTTTTCGTATCCAAAGCCCTAAGTTCCATAAGTCCACGAGTCTCCCCAAAAACTCAAGCACCAATCGCCCGTTTTTGGTGGGGAACTTTATTGCTATTCCTCTTTGAATTTCAAGGAAGCGCACCAAAAAAATCCCTTCGGCTGCGAGCAGGTTGCGATCTGCTTCGAGTTGTCGCAGCGCCTCCGCTATGGGCACCACGAAAGGGTGGTTGAACGAAAGGGCGCGCTCTACGGCCTCCATGGGGGATGAGCAATCAAAAAGCGATTTGTAGAAAGATCTGGGAAGACTGCCATAGAGATGCCATAGCGGTTCCTTCATATGTCCTCCTGAAACTGCGAATGACCGCAAAAGCAGTCTGAAGTTATAGAGGTCGGCACGAGCCAACAACACGGAGAGTAACGCTTTGGGTTCGCCCGACGCATGGGCCAAAAGCCATGAAAGCTGCCGGGTTGATTCATATGCCAGAGCCGTTTCTATCCGCTTGAGTGCCGATGGTTCGGCCGTGACGAGCTGGTATCGATAACTCTCTCCATATCTCCCGCTCAGGATAGCCCCCTCCAAGCCCGCGAGGCTTCCCTTGGCCAACGAGACCAACTCCTCCCATCTGAAGAATAACGAGAGGCGGGAGCGAATTAACGCATTCAGGTAAGCATAATTTTCAGCCGGACCGACCAATCTCCTCCATAAGAGGCCAAAGCGCGGCTGAAATGCGCCTAACGATCGATTTCTTGACCCTCTTTCGTCGTCCTTCAAACGTGTTGTCGACAATCCTCTCTCCCTCTGCATCCGTCACCGTGCATCCTCCTAAAGGTATGTCCTCCTCGTGCACGGCCGACACCCTATCGCACTGAGACAAAAACCTTCCGTCGCCTCTTCCCACGATCGCAACCGCCATCCCGTCTATTTCTATCAGCGCTTCATCTAAGAGTGTCCTCATTACCCTTGTATAGTGCTCTTCATCTTGTCTTATCGTCGCCAATGTCTTCGTTATGCGCTCTTCGGCTGACCGTAGCAATTCATCGGAAAATGCGAGGAGTCTCTCTCTTCCCAATTTTTGCGTGCGTCTTGCAATCAGCTTAAGGTTTTCGTCGTAGCGCCTATTCAGATCTTGCTGGATAGCGACGACCTTTTTTTCTACCGCCAAGCGAGAGCTCGCAATCAGCTCCTCCAGTTCTCTTTCGAGGCGTTTCTCCAAATCGGAGATCTTGCGCTCATATTCTTCGTTTAGAGAACGCTTGAACGCCTCGATCTCTTCTTCGGTCGCCGCAAAGCGCGGTAAATCCGGCATCTCGTTACGCAAACTGGAGGATGAGCATAATTGCTACAACGAAGCCCAAAATGACCATCGTCTCGGGAATAGCTTCAAGAATGATCATTGTGCCCGCTGTTTCCGGTTTTTCTGCCACTGTGCCAGCTCCTGCGCTTCCGATCCTCGCTTGCGCGTAAGCCGTCGCTAAAGCCGGAATGCTCACTGCGAGAGCTGCTGCCAAAGCTATTAACGCCTTTTCCACACGAGGCTCCCCCTTTTCCTTGCGAATGGTTTGTATTCCTTCCCGCCGCCCTTGTAGAACTTCCCCAGAAATTCCACATAGTGCAAGCGGGCTGCGTGCAGGCCAGATCCAGCTACCGCTAAAATCAGATTCAGGAGATGGATGGAAAGTGCCAGGAAGATGCCGAGGAAAGACACCCCTAAGGCATCGACGAAACGAGATGCTACAACGGCCAAGATGGCCGACGAGAGCCCTATAGCGGCTATGCGCACGTAGCTTAAAATGTTTCCCACAGCTCCTATGGTCTCTACGAGACCCCCGAGGAAGCCGACCTTGAGGAGAAGGAGCAGTCCTACGATGGTAATTGAGACTGAAAGAGTGAAAAACGACTTCGGGAGCCATCCCTTAACGTGCACCAAAACGATTATCAGTGCTGTTATGAGCAATATGTTGGCCAAGCGTTCCATCCACATATGTTTATCCCTGTGCCTGAGACCGCGCAAAAAACCGACGAATAACCCCAAAAGCACATGTACGGCGCCAAGGCCTACAGTAAAAGAAATCACGGGCAAGACTGCCTGGCTGCGTTCCACCCATAAAGGTTCCATATGAATGAGGCGATGCCCGAGATCCCCGAAAAATTCGCCGAAGGCGACTCCCCAGAAGGCACTCCAACAAGCCATGTGAACGATCACAGACCCAATGTCGCGCCACAGCTCTCTTTTGCACTTGCGCCGCAAGAGCCACCCCAGCACGCCCATAATTATTGCGTAGCCGATATCTCCAACCATGCACCCCGCAAAGAAAGGGAAAAAGATGGCGATCAAAGCGGTGGGGTCCATCTCGTTGTAACGAGGTACCGGAAGGAGTTTGAGGAAGACCTCAAAGGGTTTAAATTGCGAGGGATTGTCCAACGCGGTAGGGACCTCGTGCCATTCCTCGCTTGAGGGGTAACGCCATTGTATTAAAATTCTACCGTCAAAGCGCTCTTTTAGCCTTGTGATAAGAGCTTCAAGTGCTTCCGCCGGTATCCATCCCTCGATGACAAATATGCCTCCGTTTTCTTTGACCGCGAGCTGCTTGACTGTCAGTTGGTCTAATTTTTCTTCAACCAAAAAATAGAGCGCAGCCAAATGAGGGCCCCATTCCTCTTTGCACTTCTCAAGCTCCTCGTCTATGGATTTTAGTCTTTTAGGAACCCAAGAGAGCTTATCTTCAAGCGCCTCAATGGATTTGAGGAGACTTTCTCCCCTCGTCTCGTCCGGCGGATGCCACGGTATCCCACCGGTTAAACGCATGAAATCCTCCGCTATTTTTTCGCCTTGCGGATCCACGCTTATGGCCAAAATCGTCTCGTCGTCCTTAAGCCGCACACTGTGATGCGAAAGGTAAGGCCTCTCTTTCGGCGAAGTGACAACCTTGAGACGCGACCTCAATTGGGAAAGCGCTCTGGCATGAGATTTGTGATCGAGCCGCCATATGGATACACACTTACCCTTGGACATTTCCTCCTCGAGGAAGGTTTGGAAATGATACGCGACTTGATGACTCATCCTCAGAGATCTTAACATCTCCATCAAGGATGAGCGCTCTTCGAGGAGGAGGTGCAGCCTCCTTTTGAACTCTTCCAAGCTCTTCGCTATTTCGTCTACAACTTCCGGGTTTTCAAATTGGATCTTTCCTCTGATCCTTAAGAGGGCTTCATTGCTGATTCTGTCCCACTCTTTCCAGCCTAAGGCTTCTACCATGCCCAGAATTGTCGCGCCGAGCAGGCGTAATCCTTTGAGTTCCTCGCTAGCAAGCGGCGGAGCGCTCGGAATATCGAGGTGTAGCACACCCAACTCCTGAAGTTCCTCTACAATTGCATCCTTTTCGCTGCCGATTCCCCATACGGCGACGCGAACCATCTCCACTATCACGCTTTTATATCCCCTCCACAGACTCACCGAGGATTGTGCTCACAGCGAAGTCGACGATCTCACCGAGAAGGGCATTTCGATCTATTGTATCGGTTAGACGCCGACATTTTTCCTCTATTTCTGTTTTTAACCTATCTTCCTCTTGGACGAGGTCAGCTTCGAACTCTTTCCACTTTTCCATGGCTCGCTTAAGAGAGAGTTCCTCCAGTTCTCTTAGGCGCTCAAGCGCCTCAAGGCGCCGTTTTTCTAAGGCTTTTCGCTTAGCCTCAAGCTCTTCTTCCAACTGTAATCTATAGCGCTCAAGCTCAGCCTCCACGTTCCGGGTTGCGCTATGGTCTTCCTTCATGGGCCTCCTCCATTAGAAATTCGCAAAAGGCGCCGCGGTCTATGATACCGAGAAGCCTCCCTTCTTTCACTACAGGGAGGCGTTTTATCCTCTTCCGTATCATCAAATCTGCCACAGTCATAAGGCTGACCTCTGGCTCGACGCATATCGGATCTCGGTTCATGAATTCCCCTACCGCCTTATGTCCCAGCCTGCCAAGACGTTCTATGAGATTTCCTTCCGAATTGTCTAAGAAGCCGTTCTGGGCTAATATCTCCAAATAAGTTGGCAGAGCAAACCTTAGAATGTCGCTTTCCGAGAGAAAGCCTACCAGTATCCAATCATCCCTTACAACTGGCAAGCCAGAAAGGCGCTGCATGTATAAGATGCGCACCGCATCGAGCACCAAGTCATCCTCTGCAACCGCAGTGAGATCTCGGTGCATTAGGTCTTTTGCGGTTATAGTCACGGTTCCTCCCTCCACCTATCTATACCCAGGCACGTCATTATGACTAATATCGCGAAGATGGGCAAGCGACTGACGCGTTTTATCCTCCATGGCTCCTGGACAGTTCTGTATAGCCACTCGAGCCCCATCCTTTGCCAAAGAATAGGAGCCCTTTTCAGGCGTCCCGACAACACGTCGAAACTCCCCCCCACGCCCACGCTGACTATGCCGTTCAAACCTTTCAAGTTCCGATCGATCCAGATCTCCTGTTTAGGGGAACCCATGCCGACAAAGAGCAACCGCGCGCCGGAGTTTCGGATCTCTTCGCATATTAAGACATCTTGAGCCTCATTGAAGTAACCGTCATGGACACCGGCCACGACGAGACCCGGATATCTTGCAGATAACTTACAAGCCGCCTCTTCGGCCACGCCGGGTTTGCCGCCCAACAAATACACAGGCCACCCTTGCGCTGCGGCGACTCTGCAAAGTTGATCCATAAACTCTACGCCGGCTATCCGTTCCTGCACTCTATATCCAAGGCATCTCAAACCCCAGATCAATCCCACCCCGTCGGGCAAGACCATATCGGCGGCTCTGACGATTCGTCGATAATTCGCATCGGTGCGACTCCTATAGGCAGCCAACGCATCGGGCGTAACCACATAGCGCGCAAGGTCTCCGGATTCGATCCATCCGCAGACCTTGGAGAGGACATAGGTGAGTGATACGTTATCCACTCGTATACCCCACAATACGGGCCATCGCATGTCGCTTTTAGGTAGGAGCTTCCTGGTGCTGCCCAGCACAACTGCTATGCCGGCGCCCAAAAAGGCCATCGTGAGAGGGCGCGAAGCCCAGCCCAACGGTAGCTCGGAAGAAGCGACAGCGCCGCCGAGGCACATACACACCAAAGCAACCAACCTTATCGCCTTGGGATGATCGATGCCCATCGATATAAAGCGGCGATACAGCGATGGAAAGCGAGTCAAATCTACGGCAAAGGCTCGGCTTGCCACATAGAGCGATGTTTCTAAAATGGGGAGGGCGAAAAGCCCCAAAGGTAAGAATAGCAATACGGTGAACGTTACTCCCTTGCTCACCCCCAGGATTGAAGTGCCAGCTATGAGAACCCCCCACATCCCGGCAAGCGGTTCCCCTAAGCGACGGAAGGGGTGTCCATGGCGGCTCCAAAACACGGCCGTAAAGGCCAATCCCGCCGCCGAAAGCCAGACGGCGTCCGGCGTATGCTGCGGAAGTACGAATGTTACTATAGACATCAACAACCATACGACCGCTAACAGATGGCCCATGAGGCCAGGAGTTTGGTCCAGTTCCTGGAGTAGAAGGGGAAAGAGCGTCATCCAAATTGTGGTCACCATTACCGAGGCCCACGGTGAGAAATAGTAATACTCCCCTCGAGGCAGGCTCATGAAGGATATCCTGGGGCCAAAAGCGCAAAAAGCCATGCCGATAAGTATGTATGCAAGAGACCAAAGTCGATGAGGGTAATATTTGCGCGCTATGCCGACCACTAAGGCCAGAACAGCAAAAGCTACCACGACCTGGGCAGATCTGGAACCCATCGCTATTGCGAGCAGGGCTATGCTACCGATCAGCGTGAGATCGCGCACATAATCCCTCTGATCGGGCAAAAGGACTCTCTTTAGGTTTTTATGAATCAAAAGACAGGCGATCGCTGTGATCATTACTATAGCAATTTGGCCCCATACAAAGCTGCTTATCACCGTCGGGCCTCCCTTCGAGGCAAGGTATGATAGCTATAAGGTCAAAGTTATTGTATCATACCCATGTGCGACGAGGCTATGATCATGCAAAGTGTATCTTGGATCGAAAAAGGAGAGAGGGCGTATAATGAGGAAGGCAATCATGGGTGCGTTCATGTCTGTGCTTATATCTGCATCGATACTCTTTGCCTCCCCCTGCACATCGGCAAACGGATTGATCGACGAACTCGGCAAGGCCATGGTGAGGGAATTCTCCCCAGACTGTCTCGTTTTTACTTCAGCAGAGCCGATCGGTGACGACGGCTTTACTCCACACCTGCATCTCGCCGTCAAAGGCGGCATGATTGACAAGCTACGCGTCGATGAAATTTCGGTTGAGGCTTTCAGTGTGCGGTTCAATTCCCCGGAGATGTGGCATGAGAAATTGCGCCTCGAAACTGTCGACGAAGTAAGGCTCGCCGCGAGGATCACAGAGAAAGACATAAATGCAGCCTTGCTTGGGACAGAACTTGACGAACATTGGAAGAACGTGCGCATTGATTTGAGGCCTGAAGAAATAGTGGCCGTAGGCGTGTATCAGCAGAGTTTCATCTTTAAATTCCGTTTCCTGCTGAAGCTCGCAGGTGGACTGGAGGTCGTCGACGGAAACAAGGTTTATTTGACGAATTATCAATTTTATGCCAATGGCTTTCGCGTAAGTCAGGAAACCACGGACAAAATAGTCGAAAAAATACAGCCTATATTGGATTTGTCCAAGTTCATTTTCCCAGCTAAGCTCAAAGAGATACGCCTAAGCGAAGAGGAGCTGCTCTTATACAGCGACCCTCCGCCGTCTGAGATCAGCGGAGGGATCGTCTGGAGCTTTAAGCGCAGCGGAGTCGCCCAGTGCGACAATGCGAGGATTACCGAAGCGGACCGATCTCCCTGATTCCTCCCATGTAAGGGACTAAGGCATCGGGGACAGCTATAGAACCATCGGCTTTTTGGTAATTTTCCATTACAGCAATCAAGCATCTTCCTATGGCAATACCCGAGCCGTTTAATGTGTGCACAAAGCGAGGACGCCCTCCATCGCGCGGCCGGAAACGCGTGTTAATGCGACGGGCTTGAAAATCCTCGCAATTGCTGCACGAACTGATCTCTCTGTATTTGCCTTGGGAGGGCAACCACACCTCGATATCGTATGTCTTGCTGGCAGCGAACCCCATGTCGCCGCTGCACAGACATATAACTCTGTATGGAAGCTCCAAAAGCTGAAGCACCTTTTCCGCATTGCGCGTCAACCCTTCGAGTTCGTCGTAGCTCTTTTCGGGATGACATATTTTGACGAGCTCCACCTTGTCGAACTGGTGCTGGCGGAGCATCCCTCGCACATCCCTGCCGTGGCTTCCGGCCTCGCGGCGAAAGCATGGGGTGTAGGCGGTGTAATAGATCGGAAGGCGATCTTCGCTCAAGATCTCGCCGGCGTGCATGTTAGTCAATGGGACTTCTGCCGTCGGAATGAGCCAAAGGTCATCGTCGGCACATTTATACAGCTCCTCGGCGAATTTGGGCAATTGTCCCGTTCCGCGCATAGTTGCGGTATTGACAAGAAAGGGAGGTTCAATCTCTATATAACCATGCTCAACGGTGTGCAGATCGAGCATGAATTGAATTAAAGCCCTCTCCATCCTTGCCCCCATGCCCTTCAAGACAGTAAAACGACTCTGGGCGAGGCTGACACCGCGCTCAAAATCCAATATACCGAGGGCTGTCCCAAGGTCCCAGTGCGGCTTGGGCTCGAAGTCGAAATTGGGAGGGTCGCCACAGGTGCGCACGACTACGTTTTCCTCCTCGTCTCGCCCTATAGGAACAGAAGAGTGGATGCGGTTGGGAATCTGAAGTAGGAGGTCATCTATTTTGTCTTGGAGGGAAGAGATTTCCGCATCTAAATTGCCTATCTCTTCGTCCAGCTTTCGCAGCTCATCGAGCAATGTCGACGCATCCTTCCCCTCCCTCTTCAAGCTGCCTACGAGCTTCGACCCCTCGTTTCTGCGGGCCTTCAAGGCTTCTGCTGCGGTCAATCTTTCCCTGCGTACGGTATCGAGCTTTAGCAGTTCATCGAGAGGAAAGTTTGTACCTCGATGTTTCAGCATCAAACGCACTTCTTCTTCGTTCTCGCGTATCCACTTGAGGTCAAGCACCGTCAAGCCTCCCCCGTTTTTGCACGGATCTGGTTGAGCAAATCGGCCATCTCTATTGCGGCCACGGCGGCCTCTGCCCCCTTATTTCCGGCCTTGCTGCCTGCCCTTTGGAGCGCTTGTTCCAAATCGTCACAGGTGAGGACGCCGAACGATACGGGAACGCGATGTCCCAAACCTACGTTGGCCAAGCCTTTGGACATCTCGGAGGCTATGTAATCAAAGTGAGGCGTATCTCCTCTGATCACCGCACCCAAGGCTACTATTGCGTCGTAGCGTCCTGAAAGTGCTAGTTCCTTGACCGTTAAAGGAAGCTCCCACGATCCTGGCGTCCAATATACGTCTATGTTTTGATGGTTGACGCCATGGCGAATCAGAGCATCCTTGGCTCCCTCCAGGAGGCGGCCGGTTATGAGCTCGTTAAACCTCGATACCACTAAGGCGAAACGATAATCCTTCCCCAACAACTGTCCTTGAACGACTCGCATGTTTTCACACTCCCTTATCGACAAACTCTTGATTCAACCGATAAAATCGCGAATGTGCAAAAGGTGGCCCAATTTATCTTGCTTAGTCCTGAGGTAATTTTGGTTGTAAGAGTTGGGTGGTATTTCGATGGGAACCCTGTCCACCACCTCGAGTCCATACCCTCTTAGACCAACGATCTTTTTGGGGTTGTTCGTCATCAAGCGAATCTTGCGCAACCCCAGATGAACGAGGATCTGAGCGCCTATCCCGTAATCTCGCAAATCGGGAGGGTAACCCAATGCCAGGTTTGCCTCCACTGTATCGAGCCCCTTCTCCTGAAGCTCGTAGGCCTTCAACTTTTGAAGCAGGCCTATGCCCCTACCCTCTTGGCGCATGTAAAGGAGTACTCCCATGCCCTCTTTTTCAATAAGTTCCATGGCCTTATGGAGTTGTTGGCCGCAATCGCACTTGAGAGAGCCGAAAACCTCTCCCGTGAGGCATTCGGAGTGCACTCTGACCAATACCGGCATCTCTGTCGTCAGATCTCCTTTGACGAGCGCTATATGGAGCCGCTCCGGCGATTCGTCAAGTATAAAGCGGTATGCGTGAGCAATAAAATCGCCATAAATCGTGGGCAGATGAACGCTTGAAACCCTTTCAACCAGGCACTCCCTCTCATGACGATAGCGTATCAGCGCAGCAATGGTAAGTATTTTAAGCCCATGTTTTTCTGCAAATTGGATCAGATCGGGGACCCTCGCCATAGTGCCGTCGTCATTCATTATCTCACATATGACGCCGGCGGGCTGCAAGCCGGCGAGACGTGCCAAGTCTACCGCAGCCTCCGTGTGCCCAGCTCGCTTCAGTACCCCGCCCTTTCTGGCTACGAGCGGGAAAACGTGGCCAGGACGGCGAAAGTCGTCCGGACCGGCAGATGGATCGGCCAAGGACCGGCACGTCAATGCTCGTTCGGCCGCCGAAATACCTGTGGTTGTCCCTTTAGCGGCATCGACCGTAATTGTGAAAGCTGTCCCATGGCGATCCGTATTGCGCGGCACCATGAAGTCGAGCTGAAGCTCGTGCGCCCTCTCTTGAGTTATCGGGGCACATATTAAGCCTCTGCCATATTTGGCCATGAAGTTTATATCCTCAGGCCTCACTTTTTCTGCTGCCATGAGCAGGTCGCCCTCGTTCTCTCTCTCTTCATCATCCACCACGATTATCATCTTTCCCTGGCGGATATCTTCGAGGGCCTCTTCCACGCTACAAAATGTGCCCGTCGATGACGTTAGCGTCAAAATCCTTCCCCCCTTGCAAATTATCATATCCAGCCGTAGCGAGAAAGCTTCTCCCACGTGAGATGAGAACCGCTTTCGCTGCTGTGGAGGAAGCGTTCGATATATCTGCCGAGGATATCCGTTTCGATGTTGACCTGATCTCCCTCCCTCGCCTTACCGAGCGTGGTGCTTTCGAGTGTCGCCGGTATGAGGCCTACAGAAAAGGTGCTTCCTTCTATCTCTATCACGGTGAGACTGACGCCATCTACAGCGATCGATCCCTTCGGCACGATATATCGAGAGATCTCTTCTTCCGTTTTTATCCACATAGTCTTTGTGCGCTTGCCGCTCGCTACCTTTGAGATAACCCCCACGCCCTCCACATGTCCTTGGACTATGTGCCCATCGAGGCGAGAAGAAGGTTTCAATGACCTCTCGAGATTCAGAAGATCTCCGGGGCGCAGGAAGGAAAGTTTCGTCTTCTTAGCTGTCTCTTCCATCATCTCCGCTATAAAGATACCCCCCCTAATTCCCACAACCGTAAGGCATGCCCCCGAGACAGCTACAGAACTGCCCAGTGCCATATCCTTTGAAACTAAGGGAGCTTCAACCTCGAGTGTTATCGTCTCTCCCTCTCGCCTTATTGACTTGAGTTTTCCTATCTCTTCTACAATGCCGGTGAACATTTCGGCCTTACCTCCAACCACAGATCCCCGTCGAGGTTTTTTACCTCCTTTATCTCTCCTTCAAAAGCCCTCTCTATTGCTACCGTTTCCAGATAGCCCAAGACTGGAAGGCCAACGCCAAGAAATTTCGGAGCCACGAAGATCTCGAACAAATCGACGAACCCTTCTCTGGCGAAAGAGCTCGCTATGGACGGCCCTCCCTCAATCAGGAGGTAGCAGACCCCTCTGTCTGATAGAAAATTGAGCACATCGCTCAAGTTTGGGTGTCCTCTTTCGTCACGCGGCAGGATTACGACCTCGCCACCGGCATCCTCGAGCGCTCGTATGCGTGCGCTGTCGCATCCTTCGGCCGCTATTATCACACAGCTTCCGCCGTCGAGTACCTTAGCCCTTATGGGGGTGCGAAGATTGCTGTCGAGCACGACCTTCAAGGGGTTTCGCCCCTCCACATGGCGGACTGATAGCTCTGGGTCGTCTGATATCACTGTATTAACACCCACGACTACGGCATCGCTTTCGCTTCTCAAGAGGTGAGCCACGCTTCTCGAGCGCAAATTCGTTACCCATCGGCTCTCGCCGTTTTTTAGCGCAACCATGCCGTCCAAACTCACGGCGCACTTGAGCACGACCCAGGGGCGGCGCAGCTCTGTCATCCTGAAGAAGCCACGGTTTGCCCACTTCGCTTCTTCTTCTAAAACACCGACGGCGGTGCGAAGGCCCGACGTTTCGAGGATTTTCATACCGGAGCCGCTCACTGCGGGATTCGGATCGATTACAGCTGCCACCACTTCTGTCACGCCAGCTTCTACCAGGCGAGGCGCGCATGGTGGCGTCTTGCCCCAGTGGGAGCACGGTTCAAGGCTGACGTAGGCCGTGCTACCGGAGGCGTTCTTCCCGGCCATATCGAGGGCCATGACCTCTGCGTGTGGACCCCCAAAAGATTTGTGGTAGCCCCATCCTACCACAGACCCTTCTTTCACCAAAACACATCCTACCTTGGGGTTGGGGCTGACAAAGCCTGTACCCCTTTCTGCCAGACTCAAAGCCATGCGCATGAAGTGCTCGTCAAGGCGTCTTCGAGAGTTCGGCATCCTTACCCTCCCTAAGTGTATTTATTATACGCTTGGCTAATGAGGGGCCAACGCCTGGCACGGCAGTCAATTGCTCGGGCTCGAGGTCCGATATCCTGGCGACGCTTCCGAACATCGCCAAGAGCGCGGCGGCTCGCCTTTTGCCCACGCCAGGGATCTCTTCGAGCGCAGACCGCCGATATCGCTGATCTCGTCCGCGTCTATGGCTGCTTACGGCAAAGCGGTGGGCTTCATCGCGCACGCGTTGCAGCAGCTTAAGGCCCGGGTCTTCGCGCGAAAGCTTCAGGGGAGACCTCTTCCCTGGCAGGTAAAGTGCCTCTTCTTCCTTTGCCAGCGCCACAACCGGCAAGTCCTCGAGGCCCAGTTTGTGCAGGGCCTGAAGCGCAAACTGTAACTGCACTGCTCCTCCATCCACCAAAAGGAGCTGTGGCAGCGCTTCTTCCTCGTCGAGAAGGCGCCTATATCGCCTGTAAACCACTTCTTCTATGCACCTGAAGTCGTCCACGCCCTCGACGGTACGAATTCGAAACTTGCGGTACAGCGATGGATTTGCCACTCCCTGTTCGAAGACTACAAAGACGCCGTACGATTCGCGCCCGCTCAGATGAGATATGTCACAGCCGTCTATCCTCCACGGCAAAGCGGCGAGCCCCAAACGGCTTTGCAGAGCGGTCATTGCGCACCATGTGTCTTTGTCGAGGTCTTCCGATAGAGAGTAGGATACTTTTTGTCGGCTCAACCGCCAAACAGCCCTAATCGCGTCACGCATTCGTGCCGCTTCCTCGAAGGCTAAGGCTTCCGCGGCCTTTTCCATTTTTGCTCTTAGTCTTTCGACCAACGGCAAGGCTTGACCGCGGAGGAGCATGATGATCTCATCCACTCTATCACGATAATCGGACTCAGAGCAAGCACCGGTACACGGTGCCAGACACTTGCCGAGAAAATGGCGCAGACATGGCCTCTCTCGCGCAGGGATCTTTTCAAGCGTCGCGCTGCAGCTCCTCAAAGGAAAGTAGCGCTCTACTAAGCGCAACACCTGCCTCAATTCCGATACGCGCGTGTACGGGCCTATATAAATAGACCCGTCGTCTTCCTTGTGCCTGGTTATTACTAACCTTGGGAAGCGTTCGTTGGTTATTTTTACATAAGGGTAACGCTCCCCCATCTTCAGCTCCACGTTGAAAAACGGCTGATATTGTTTTATCAGCTTCGCTTCGACTACAAGCGCCTCGGCCTCCGTCTCCGTCCGTATGAACGATATATCGCTTATACTGTGGATCAGCTTACGCAACCGGGGCGAAGCTATTTGGGCATGGCGAAAGTAAGAAAGGACGCGCTTCTTCAAAGACCTCGCCTTCCCCACGTATATGACCCGTCCTGTCTCGTCGTGCATTATATAAACGCCAGGACGATCGGGAAATCGCCTCACTTTATCCCTGAGCGCCTCCGGCGTAGGTGGCTTCGTTTCCATAACACAAGTCTCTCCCTTCTGGTATCATTATAATCCCTGACGCAAAAAGGAGGTGCGACTCATGTCGCTGTCTTTATACAATGACTTGACGCATCAAAAGGAAATTTTTACTCCGCTCGAAGAGCGGAAGGTGCGTTTTTACGTATGCGGTCCCACCGTCTACGATTACATCCACGTGGGAAACGCCAGGCCGTTTATCTTGTTCGACATACTGAGGCGCCATATGGAAGACATGGGATACGAGGTGGTCTATGTACAGAACTTCACGGACATAGACGACAAGATGATAAACAAGGCGCGTAACTTAGGGATAAGCGTGGACGAGTTGGCAGAGCGCTTCATAACCGCTTATTTTGAGGACGCCGATGCGCTCGGCATACAGCGCGCCACAGCGCATCCAAGGGCCACGCATTATATCCCACAAATAATAAAACTCGTGGAGAGATTGATAGAAAGAGGGCATGCTTACGTAATCGACGGCGATGTATATTTTGATGTCTTGAGCTTCCCGGGATACGGAAGGCTGTCGAAGCAAAGCCTCGAAGAACTCCTCTCGGGAGCGCGCGTAGAAATTGACCCTAAGAAGAAACATCCGCTGGACTTCGCTCTGTGGAAGGCACAAAAACTGGGTGAGCCGGCTTGGAACAGCCCTTGGGGAATGGGTCGCCCGGGCTGGCACATAGAGTGCAGTGCCATGGCCATCAACATATTAGGAGAGACGATAGACATACACGCGGGCGGAAGCGATCTGCTCTTTCCTCACCACGAAAACGAAATAGCGCAGGCCGAAGCGGCTACGGGGAAGACATTCGTCCGCTATTGGATACATAACGGCTATCTGCTCATAGAGGAAGAAAAAATGTCTAAATCGTTAGGAAATATAGTGTCCGTACGGGAAGCGATGAAGCTCTATTCGCCCATCGCCGTACGCCTGTTCATGCTCAGCGCTCATTACCGTTCGCCTTTGAACTTCAGCGGCGAAGCCTTAAACCATGCCGTAGGCGCCGCGGAGAGACTGCAAAACGGCTGGAAAGAGCTCTCTTTCGCTCTGCGGCACAGACCGAGAAAAAAAGAGAGAGATGACGCCTTGAGAGAGACTATAGAGGCAACAGAAGCGCGTTACGAGGAGGAGTTGAACGATGACTTCAACACCGCCGGTGCGTTGGGTGCGGCATTTGAGTGCGTGCGCGCTGTAAATACATATCTCGCTCAACATGAAGAAGTGGACGAAGAATCTCTGATGGAGGCTGAGCGTTTTTTGGCACGCGTCGACCGGGTGATGGGGATAATAGGCATAGAGCGTTTAAACGACATCGATGATCTGATGACGAGCGAAATAGAAAGGCTCGTCTCCGAGAGAGAAAAGGCCCGCAAGGAAAAAGATTTCAAAAAAGCCGATGCAATCAGAGAGGAGCTGGCAAAAAAGGGAATAATCCTTGAGGATACACCACACGGCACGAGGTGGAGCAAGGCAATGTAGCTCATATCAAAGTGGAACGACGAGCGTGACGATCGTACCTCTCGATGGCGCGCTTTCGACAGAGATCTCTCCCCCCAAGATCTGCGCTCTGTCGAGCATGCTGCGCAAACCCCACGCCTCTTTCTCGGCGACATCAAGCGCTTTTCTAACGTCGAAGCCCACTCCGTCATCTACCACTTTGACTCGCAGGGCATCTTCGCCACCACTTACCATAATTTTTATCTCCTTAGCGCGCGCGTGCCTTGCAGCGTTGATCGTGGCTTCTTGTATAATATAAAACAAGTGTGCGAGCAGGATTTTTCTCAGCGAGGGCATCTTGCCCTCAAAAGATACCTTTACAGGAACGCCGTAGGTAACCTCGGTGCGGTGAGCGAGATTGCGTATGGCACCCTCAAGCGTGTCTTCCGGTTCTAAGGTTTTTAGCCCTTGAATAAAGTTGCGCATGCTCGTCATTGTGCCCTGAAGTTGAGCCTTGGCCTCTTTCAGGCAACTTACGACTTCATCAAATTTTCCCTCGGCACAGAACCGATCTAATAGCTCCAAGGAGAGCAAAAGCGATGCACATTCCTGAATCGGACCATCGTGCAGATCTCTCGATAGACGGCGTCTCTCCCTCTCGATCAACTCAAGCGCTATTGCCAAAGCCCTAAAGTCCGCGCCCTCGAGCAAAGAAGAGATATCGTCCGCTTGAGAGAGGAGAAGCTGTAATGCGAGCTCTAGCTTATGAAGCATTTGGTCGCTCTGCTTCAGCGTCTCCTCGAGTCTTGCTATCTCGCGCTCGAGGTCATTTCTCCTTCGCCTCAGATGAGCCTCTCTCTCTTCGAGTCTTCCTTTTTGCTGAAGGAGGTATTCAGCCTCGTGATACGCCTGCCATTCGGCTGCTTCGTCCTTTGATTTCGTCGCTTCGACAAGACGACGCCTTGCAGCAGCATATGCCCTTTGCGTGGTCTCGTGTTCTGCTATTGTGACCTCCATCTTGCTTTGAATCTCTCCAAACTCCTGCCTTACGATCTTCAAGCGATCCACAGTGCCGCTTCTGATCTTTTGAACCTCGGCGCATCCCTCTTCAAGCGCTTGGGCCACCTTGTCCAATACCTCTTGCAGTTTGCCGAGGAAAGCACCTTTATCTTCGGCCATTTGACCCCCATCCACACCTCATGCTTGGACTATGCGATGTATTTCATCTTACACCTTAAGAGTCAAAGTAGGTAGCTGTTATTATTATGTGGGGGGGCAGACATGATGACGAAGAGAGGAAAATCCTGGGTCGGAACCTCGGGGTGGTCGTATGTGCACTGGGTTGGGCCGTTTTATGCGCCTGAACTGCGACCCGGTGAGTTTCTCAAGTATTATGTGGAGCGCTTCAATACGGTCGAAATAAACAGCACCTTTTACAAGCTCCCGAAGGCGGAAACCGTGCGGCGCTGGCGCGCCTTGGCCCCATCCTGCTTTCTCTATGCGGTAAAAGCGAGTCGCCAGATAACCCACGTCAAGAGGTTGATAGATCCTAAGGACACAATTCCACCCTTTCTGGAACGAGTGAGCTTGCTCAAAGAGAAACTCGGTCCTATACTCTTTCAGCTTCCTCCCAGCATGAAGCTCGATCCGGAAAGGCTCGGCACTTTTCTGGATAACTTGGATAGGTCCCACTTGTGGGCCTTTGAGCTGAGAAACAAGTCTTGGTTTGATGATCGCATCTTCGACCTCCTCAAGCGCCACAATGCAGCCATGTGCCTCTATGATTTTGAAGGCTTGCGTCCGCCTGAAGTCGTAACGGCCAATTTCATTTACATAAGGCTACACGGCCCCGCGGTGAGGTACAGAGGGTCATACTCACAGCAGTTCATAGAGTCATTGGCCAACAAGATATATCGCTGGACCAGCAACGGCTACGACATCTTCTGTTACTTCGACAACGACGAGGCTGGGTATGCTGCCATAAACGCCTTGCAGCTCTCCCAGCTCGTCATGAAACAGTAATTTTTTCTACGCTTTGAAGCCCAACAGAGAAAGGGCGCCTATCGCCATTACTTTTGTGGCTTTGACGAGATGTTCTACTTCTACATATTCGTCGCTTTTATGAGCCAGGCTCAGAGGGCCAGGACCGTAGACTATACACTGATCTATGCCAGCTTTGTGGACCACGTATTTTTGGTCGTCGCTGCCAGGGCTTACGGAGAAATCTGGTTCCCTTCCCAATACTGTCTTGCCCGCTGCGAGAAAAGCCTTGACCACGCTCGTGTCGGTGGGAACGATGGTCGGCTCTGTCTCCATGATTTTGCTTACCTCATACTGAAATGTGGGATCGCTTCCTTTGATCTCTTCCAGACAGGACAGGAGCTCCGCATATGAATTTGATACATCCTGCTCCGGCACAAGCCGCCAATCGAATTGGGCCGTGCACTCATCTGGCACTACATTCACCTTAGCGCCTCCATTGATCACCGTAACGGTCAAGCTGGATTGCCGCGCCTCGGGCGGCATCACGGGATAGGCTGTATTTATGGCTTCTATTTTGGGCCTTATTTTTGCGTTAAACGCGTTTATTACAGTTACCATCTTTTCTATAGCGTTTATGCCCAAGACCGGCATGCTCCCGTGGCACATCTTCCCTTTGGTCTTGACCTCAAACCAGAGCGTGCCGCGGTGGCCTATGCATATCTTGTCATAGTCCAAACACTCTGTAATGACGCAATAATCGCTCTTGTCCTTGGAAATGACCCCTTGCTCTACCAAGTACCCTACGCCGGCCTGGCCGCCGCTCTCCTCGTCTGGAGTCGCGCTCGATTCAACCGTTCCCAACAGGGATATGCCTTCTCTCCTTATCGCCTCTATCGCGAATACTTGTGCCGCTATACCCGACTTCTGGTCCGAGGCTCCTCGCCCATAAATCTTGCCATCTTTCACCACTCCGCCGAAGGGGTCGACGGTCCAATTGCCCCCCGCCGGAACTACATCGTAGTGACCGTTGAAATGGAGCAGAGGCTTTTCTTTTTCTCCCTTTATGCGCCCTACGACGTTTACCCTCGGGAGGCCGTTCCCATGAGGAGCCAGCTCATGAAGCCTTTCTGGTGGGACCTCCACGTAATTGACTTCATGACCAAACTCGCGCATCTTTTCGCCTATGAGTTGAGCGCACTCCTTATAGTATCGACCGGGCGGGTTTTCTGTGGGCACTTTCACCATATCGCTCAAAAAAGTCACAAGCTCATCTCTCATCTCATCGACTCTGCGAGATATCCTATCTACGATATTAGCGGGTACATCCATCAGTTGGGCCTCCTTCTTGAAATAATTTCTAAAGCGGCCAAAGTATCATACCCTATTTTGAGTCACTTTTGAAGATGACAAAAAGCATCTGCGGAATATGACCGGCACGCCTAAATGCCTTTATGTTCTATAATGGGACTTTACATAAAGGTGAGCACATCACGGTGAAGGGAAGTGTAAGCTTGATAAGCAAACTCCTTTTTGAGGCAGTACAGATTCCCGGCCCGTCCGGCCACGAAGGACGCGTAGCGGCGTGGATGGAGGTGAAACTGAGCCCCCATGTGGATGAGGTCTGGCGCGACGGAGCGGGCAACGTCGTTGGGAAAAAGAAAGGCAAAAATTCCCAAAACAGCCTGATGCTCGCCGCTCATATGGACGAAGTCAGCCTCGTCGTAAGATCTGTAAGCGATGTCGTGCGCTTCGAGGTAGTCGGGTGGATAGATCCAAGGACGCTCCTCGGTTCGCCGGCCCTCATCCTTGCCAGGGGCGAAGACATTCCAGGCGTAATCCGCTCTACGAGCGCTCACCTTGCGGAAGCCGGAGGAGAAGTAGAGCTTTGGGTCGACGCGGGAAGCCGCACATCTGACGTGAGGATCGGCGATCCCATCGTGTTTGCCACAAATCCGAGATGGCTCAGCCCAGATGAGAGAATACTAGCGAGTCATGCCATAGATGACAGGATCGGTCTGTGCGTCCTCATCGAGGTGGCCAAAAAGCTGACGGAACAACCCGAGTACGACATATACTATGTAGCCACGGTCCAGGAGGAGGTCGGGGGGCATGGGGCAGTATTCGCCGCCGGAGAGATAAAACCCACCTGGGCTGTTGCAATAGACACGGCCTTCGCCTCCGACCCCGCTCTACCCGAAAACCCTCGTTTGGACTCTGGCCCAGTAGTGCGACGTTTTGTGATGTCTCAACCAAAAGGGCCGCTCTATCCGCCATCAGTTCTCTTTTCGAGCGCTCTCTTAGGCGATGCGATGATGGAAAGCGCTAGAAAGCAAAGTCTCCCCGTAAACGAGGACATAAACTGCCGCACATTCACAGATGCATGCCGAATCTTCGATGCCCACCCCGATATAGCTTGTTTGCCCTTCCTAATTCCGCGCCGTTACTCTCATTCGCCATACGAGGTGGTGGATGTGCGCAACGCAGATATCACCGCACAAATCATCCTTGGTGCTTTACCGCTCATATTCGCCTCATAGTCAGAGCGAGCCCTTGCCAAACGAAGACGGGCCTGTAATTAGAAACATTACCCTTTGTATTTTACCGAAAAAGCGCGGATTGGGTCGACAGGGGTCCTGGCATGTCTTTTGAAAAACTGAGTAAAAATTCGCGCCTCAAACCTATTGTATTTCGTCCAAAGCCGAGTATAATCCGCAAATAAAAGACGTCGAATACAAACGATCTTTCGACATTGCAAGCGAGAAAGCGCGTGGATTATGTGAGTGTGTGCCCCCTGACGGCTATGCGAATGATGCTTTGGGACCGCGATGCCGGTATCACAGGAAGGTCTTGTAGCGTGTCGAAAGATAAATGGAGGTGACGTGAATCGAAGGACTGGAATGGTAGACTTCCGGCCTTAGCTTCACTTCCCGCAAGGGAATAACTCTTAATTTCGGGGGGCGTAGTTGTAATGATGGAAAAGGAGGATCCTGGACCATCGCATGTAAATGAAAAAGCGGAAGTCAGAGTTATAGGCATCGCTTATAATCTGCGGCGCTGCGCCGCTGGCGATGAACCTGACGACCGCTATGAAGAATATGATTGCATAGAGACAGTTAGGTCACTTAAAGACACAATAGAGGCATTTGGGTTTAAAGTCGTTCTGCTGGAGCAGAACGACTTCTTCTTTGACGCCCTCAGGCAAACCAAGCCGGACTTCGTCGTAAACATTGCCGAAGGCTTGGGAGTCATGAGAGGGCGCGAATCGCAAGTGCCGGCAATTCTTGAAAGTCTTGGAATTCCCTATGCAGGCTCAGACTCCGTAGCTTGCGCCCTTGCGTTAGACAAGTGGCTCACACATCATATGCTCGTATCTGCCGGGCTGCCGGTGCCGACGCTCTTCATGTTCTCTGAGGAGGGTGACCTCTGGACACACGGACAGATTTTTTTGCATCACAGGGAATATATAGTGAAACCACGTTGGGAAGGTTCGTCCAAGGGCATATTTGCCGATTCTGTAGTGAGGACTCACACCGAGCTCACCGAAAAGGTGAGGAGGATTTGGGAACGCTACAGGCAGCCGGCCATCGTCGAGGAATACCTTCCAGGAATCGAGATCACCGTCGGTGTGCTTGGCAATAGGCCACCGCAAGTAATAGGCATGATGGCAGTCAACCCGGAACCCACCGACGATGGCCACAGCTTCTACACGCTTGAGCACAAGAGAAATTGGGAGCAAAAGGTCCATTATGCGCCTCCTGAGACCTTGAGCGAAGAGATTCGCCTATCGATCTCAAGAGATGCCATAAGATGCTTTCAATTCTTAGAGCTCAAGGACATCGCACGCATAGATTTCAAGCTTGATAGGTGGGGCGTTCCTAAGATCATAGACGTAAATCCATTGCCAGGCCTTTCTGAAGTTTACAGCGATCTTCCGATCCTCTATAGGCTCAGCGGTGGAAGGTACGAAGACCTCATACGAGGCTTCCTGAGTGAGTCTTTCGCTCGATATGGCCTGTCTTGGCCATATTTAGTCGAGGTGAAGGTCCCCTATGCCGAGTATTAATGATCGTCGCATAGTCGTAGTCGTGGGGCGCGAAGAGACCGATAGGGAAGACGTTTTGGACGTCTTGCGATGTCGCAATTCGGTAATGGAAGCATTGGAAAAGTCGGGTTATGAAGCCATCCCTGCAGATATAACGAGGGAAGATTTTTGCTCATACGAAAGCTTGATGATGAAAATCTTACAGTATGAGCCGGCATGTGTTTTTAACTTATTTGAGGGGTTTTCGAATTCGCCTTTCATGGAGGCGCAGTTCGCAGCTTTGCTCGAATCCCTGGGCATACCATTTACAGGCAATGGATCTCGTGCACTGGCAAACTGCCTCGACAAGGCTATCGCTCGTGAGATGCTTCGCAGGGCTGGGCTTCCGATAGCGCCTGGAGTTTGTATCGCCTCTGAAAGGGATTTACACAAAGTCTCAAGATTGAGGTTTCCTCTCTTCTTGAAGCCACGCTTAGAAGATGGCAGCGTCGGCATAGATGGTGACTCCATCGTCTACGACAAAGTCGATCTTTGGCACCTGTTGAAAGAAAGACTGCAACTCTTCCCCCATGGCGTCATTGTGGAAGAATACCTCGACGGACCTGAATACAGCGCTGCCCTCATGGGGGTGCAACCCTTTGAGTTTGTGGCGGCAGCGCGCGTGGAGTACAGGAAAGACCTTGGCACCAGCACATACCGCGGTTTCGATTCCAAATGGCGCCCTGAAAGTATCGATTATCAAAAGATCGTAACGGTCATAGAAAAAGGGATACAGCCGCAGCGTCGCAGGGAAATCGAGCAACTATGCAGAAAAGCAGGTTCCGTCATGGGCTGTCAGGGGTATTTCAGGGTCGATCTGCGAGAAGGAGCGGATGGACTCTATATCCTTGAGGTCAATCCAAACCCGGATATCAACGTCGACAGCGGCTTTACAAAGGAGAGCGAACATAGAGGGTATGATTATAGTTCTATGGTAGCGAGACTTGTCGAAATGGCCATGAATGGGAGGCTTGGATATGTCAAGCTACGCAAAGGATTTAGTAGCACAGTGCATCGATATAGCTCATCGGACGAATGCCTTCTCGGAAGCCGAAATTGATGTTCTCGAGGAGGTTCTACGCGACTGGGCTGTTTCTAAGGGGAAAGAATATCGCTTGCGTCTCTTTTTCGACGATCAAAAGGTCGGCGGGTTTGTCATCTTTGGGATGACCCCCATGACGAAATACGCCTGGGATGTATATTGGATAGCTGTGGATCCGGAGTTGCAAGGCAAGGGTATCGGGAAATCGCTGATGGCGCAGGTGGAACGAGAAGCTGTTGGACAGGCAGGACAGGCGATCCTAAGGATTGAAACCTCAGGTAAGTCCACTTACACAAGACAGAGGTCATTTTATAAGTCTTGCGGTTTTGAAGAAAAGGGGCGAATTGAGGATTTCTATCAGCTCGGAGACGATTTGGTGATTTACGCAAAGAAGATCTCGCGCGCTTGACCTGAGGACCTCGTCCAGCTAAAATATACGCATAAGCGCGGGACGTGGCGCAGCCTGGCTTAGCGCACCTGCATGGGGCGCAGGTGGTCGGAGGTTCAAATCCTCTCGTCCCGACCAGAAATCTAAGCGGGAAGCCGAAAAAGCTTCCCGCTTTCTTAATTCAAAAGAAGGATATGGCCAGAAGACTTCATTCGACGAAGAGCAAGCTCGGACAAAATTTCCTCGTAGACAAGAATATCCTCGACCAGATCGTGAAATTCGCCGAGGTCAACCAAGACGATGTAATATTAGAAATCGGAGCTGGGGAAGGTAACCTTACAAGGCTCCTCTTGGAGACGGGTTGTAGCCGCTTATATGCCGTAGAGATTGACACAGACCTGAAGCCTTTCCTAAAAACGCTTGAAGGGCCACGCCTTGAGCTCATTTTTGGGGATGCCGTGAAGTTGGATTTTACCGCTCTCGCCCCCGCGCCGAACAAGGTAGTGGCCAACATACCTTACCACATAACTACACCGCTTTTGTGGCATATTCTGGAGGATTTGGCTCCAAAGGGGCTCTGTAGGATCATCGTCATGGTGCAACAAGAGGTCGCACGGCGACTTCAAGCCCAGCCACACTCTAAAGAGCGTTCTCCTTTGGGGATTACGCTTCAGGCTATGGGAAACGTGAGGACATTGCGCTCAGTGCCGCCTACAGCCTTTCGCCCTATGCCTAAGGTCAACTCAGCAATCGTTGAAATGAATATAAGCAGATGGATCGGGTTGGCCAATGACAGGCTATGGAGGCGTGTCCTACGCGCGAGCTTTTCTAAAAGGCGTAAAACCTTGGTTAACGCGTTAAGTTCTTGCCTTCCAATCGAAAAAAAGGTTCTCGAGGAGCTATTAAAGAGACAAAACTTAAGTCCTCTCGTTCGTCCGGAGGACCTGAGCATTGAAGACTGGCTTTATCTTCGAGACAAGCTTGAAGATCTCTTGCTTGGGGGTGAGAGGAAACCCACCCCCGATAATTAAGAAAACGCAATACCGCTATTTGTCCACTGCCTCCCTGAGGGCTTTGCCTGGCCTGAACGCCGGAACCGCCTTTGCCGGAATCTTAATGACCTGGCTGGGGTTCTGGGGATTGCGTCCTTGGCGAGCAGCGCGATTGCGCACCTCGAAGGTGCCAAAACCCACAAGTTGCACCTTTTCGCCCTTGGCGAGAGCAGACGATATAGCGTCGAACACAGCTTCTACCGCCTCTCCGGATGCCTTTTTGCTAAGTCCAGTAGCCTTGGATACCGCATCGATCAAATCCACCTTCGTCATCAAGTACACCTCCTCACTCATGTTTTAGCTTACTTGTAGCAAGTACGCTCACTGGCTCCCATTATTACCTGTTCATTCCTGTCAAGTCAAGTCCTTTACCGCAATTTCGACCGCCTGCTGGCTTTTCTCCAGAAAAAGCGCAGAGGCGTTCCCTCAAATTCCCAAGCCTTTCTAAATAATTTATCTATATGACGTTCAAAGGTCTTGGGAACGAGATCGACATCGTTGACCGAAAAAGCGAACGTGGGAGGAGCTGTGCTCACCTGAGTGCATTTGACGATCTTAAGCTCCTTCCCCACCTTACTCGGAAGCGTCTGGAAAGTCAGAAGATCTCGTAACGTTTGATTCAGCTCTGCTGAAGGGATCTTCCTTTGCCAATTCTCGTGAATTTCTACAATGGCTGGATAAATTTTGTGGACGTTCATCCCGGTCTTAGCGGAGATAAAGAGCAATGGTGCGTAATCAACAAATTGCATGGCATCCCTGACTTCAGCAGTTAGATGGTCCAATGTCGTTCCATCTATCAGGTCGCATTTATTGACGATTAAGATGAGGCCCTTGCCCTTCTCTACAATCTGCCCCGCGATGCGTTTGTCCTGGTCTGTGGCATGCTCTGTGGCATCCATTACCAGGCAGACTACATGAGCTTTGTCTATAGCTCTCTGCGCTCTGAGCGTCGAATAAAACTCCACCGGAGAGTCTATATTGCTCCTTCGTCTGATGCCGGCGGTGTCTATAAAGCGAAAACGCCTGCCGCCGAAGACGATAGCGCTGTCGATCGCGTCTCTGGTGGTACCAGGAGATTCGCAGACCAATGATCTTTCCTGGCCGACAATGAGATTTAACAGACTGGACTTGCCCACATTGGGACGGCCCAATATGGCCACGGCGATCTCTTCATCTTCTCTGCCCTCTGCATATTTGTCCTCTGGCAGAAGCGAGATTATGACATCCAAAAGCTCACCGAGATTCCTGCTGTGTTCTGCGCTTATCCCTACTACATGCTCAAAACCGAGGTTTGAGGCTTCATATAAGGCTGAGTCATGCTTTGGATCGTCTAACTTATTGACGACCAATACGACGGGACGCCCTGTCTTCCTCAATAGGAGGGCGATGTCTCTGTCATCCCACGTGATACCTTGACGACCGTCGATGACGAAGAGGAACAGCTCGCTTTCTTCCATTGTGCGCATGACCTGCCTTTTAATCCCTTCGACAAGCGGTTCGTCTGGATGCGTAGACAGCCCTCCTGTATCGACTATCTGAAAGCGCTCCCCCCTCCACTCTACATCGACATAAAGCCTGTCTCGTGTGACGCCAGGCGTGCTGTCTACTATGGATATGCGCCTTCCCGCGATCTTGTTGAATAGCGTGGACTTGCCCACATTGGGACGGCCCACTATGGCAACGATTCTCAAGATTCCTTCACTCCCGCCGTATCTCGATCTTTGGGAAACCATTTCTCGACTGACCGATATGCATAAATGGCCGCAAAACCTCCCGCAAGCGACACAGTTGCTCAACCTTGACCCATAAGATGTCCTTGTCGGCTTCAGGATCATACACCGTTAAAGCCGCTTTCTTCAAGGTTGCCTCCAACTCTTTCTTGCGGCCGCGAGGGGAAGAGATCTCGACCAGATACACATATGGAGGCAAAGAAAGCTCTCGCCGCTCTTTGAGTTCGTCATCCCAAAAGACCTTCCATCCCCTGACAAGCCCTCTCTGCCATCCCTTACCGGGAATACGACTTTGGACTATCACTTCCCTCTCGTCGGGTTCGATCCCGCGCCAACATGAATCCCAAATCATCCTGAAGGCTTGGAATTTAGCGTCGTAAGAGGGCCTGGAAGCCTCAGCATCCGCGTTCATCCACCCGATCAAAGAAACCTTGTGTATATCCAACAGAGAGAGGGCCAATCTCGAACCCACTATAAGGCCTCCATCCTTAAGGGCCGTGAGCATCTCAGTCAGCTTACGCTGCCTCTGTAGTTCTTTGTGCCACAAAAACGTCGGGTGGCTTCCGCCCAATAAGGCATTTGCCGTATGGAAGAGGATATCCAGTCCCGGTCGGCGCCCCAAAATCAGCGAACTCCTGCACCGCGGGCAGAAGTCAGGCAGAGCGAGCCTCTCGCCGCACAACGGACAAAGCAGTTGCTCTCCCCTCTCACCCAACCTCATAGCAGCGCCGCATTTGGAACAAAAGAAAGACCATCCACACTCCTCGCAAAACGCCTCCATGGCATATCCCTTGCGATCCAAAACCCATAAAACCGTCCGCTTTGCCTTTACCTCTTCCAGTGTGCGTCGGATGAGCAACTGATTTATCGGCAATGCGTCGGCAATGCCCGGATGATCAAATAGATGGGCTCTTTGAATTGAAACGAGACGGACTTTTCCCTTTGAAAGCTTCAGAGGTAGGGGCGAATGCCTCGCGTAGATCGCGCTGGATGGCATGCGCCCACCCAAGACGAAAGATGCCCCTGTGAGATCTGCTCTTTTGGCGACGATATGCCTCGAATTGAAGTACGGCGCCATCTGCCACGTATGGGCGCCGCTGCATTCGTCGTCGATCACGATCAGATCGAGTGAGGGAAAGGGAGCGAAGGTCGCCGATGGAGATCCCACGACCAGCGAAACCTTTCCCAGCCGGACAGAAAGCCACGTTTCCCACGCCTTCTTACCGCCTCCGGCGGGCCAAAGCAATCCCTTTTCTTTTAACTCCGCCGGCAAGGCTTTCCAGAAGAGGTGAGCCTGTATTTGCTCTGGGAACAAAATCAGGGCATTGCCCCCGGCTTTTTCTAAAAGTTCGACATACTGCCCCCATCTGGTGACATCTCTCGGGGCATAGCGAAATGCCAGTTTGCCGCGGGTTGCCTTTGGCGCCACTTGGATGGACGTGCCCACAAGTTCTCCCTTCATGAGCGGTGCCGGTGACATTAGTTTGAGCACTCTTCCCAAGCTGCATAGATATGAAGCCGAAGCCCATTTGGCCAATTCCCAGAGCTCGAGGCCCAATGGTGGCGCGTCGTCCAAAACGGCCTCGACTTCGCGTATTTCACCCTCAGGAGGATGATCGGCCATCGATACCACAAAGCCTACTCGCTTTGTCTTTCTCAAGGGCACTACGACCCTGCAACCGGGATCTATCGGGCGCTCTGTGCGGTAGGTAAGGTTGTTCCACCAAAGACCTAAAAGGGCCACGTCCACAAATGAACTCATCGCGCATAAGGAAGCCGCGTTGACGCTATCTCCCAAACGGAGTCTGCCACAGCTTCCTTGCTCCCACTAAGCTCCGCTATCACGCCTTTTATATCCAAAACTTTGACGACGTTGGTGTCCGAAGCAAAACCAGCTCCGGGCGCCGTGATATCGTTTACGACGATCATGTCGAGGCCTTTGCGGGTCATCTTGGACCGTGCGTTCTCCAGAAAGTTCTCGCTCTCCGCAGCAAAGCCGATCAGCAGTTGATCCTGTCTCTTGTTTAAGCCCACCGCAGCGGCGATATCAGGATTTTGCACGAGTTTTAATTCGAGCTTCTCTTTCTCCTGACGCTTTATCTTTTGAGATTTTCTCTCTTCTGCTTTAAAATCACTTACAGCTGCTGCCTTTACAATCACATCTGCCCACGAGAGATGTTCCATCACCGCTCGGCCCATTTCTTCAGCAGAAGTGACCGAGACAAAGTGCGCCCAGTGAGGCTGAGGCAAATTGACTGGACCAGAGATGAGCACTACCTCTGCCCCCCTATACCAAGCGGTCCTGGCCATGGCGTATCCCATCTTGCCGCTGCTCGGATTACTCAAAAACCGCACGGGATCGATGAATTCCCATGTGGGGCCAGCGGTCACAAGGACGTGTTTGCCCTTCAAATCCTTTTGGGGGCAAAGGGATCGCCATGTCTCTTCCAAGACCACATCAATGCCGGGCAATCGCCCTTTGCCCTCGTACCCACAGGCCAGCTCTCCCTCCTCCGGCTCAAAGACGAAATACCCTAGCTCTCGCAACCGCCTGACGTGCTCCTGAGTGGCTTCATGTTCCCACATATGTACATTCATCGCCGGAAAGATGAGAACGGGAGCACGCGTGGCCAACAGCGCAGCGCCAAGGAGGGTTTCGGCTTCGCCCAGGGCGGCACGGCGCAATACGTTGGCAGTGGCGGGCGCCACAAGGGTCACTTCAGCCCAATCGGCCAATTTGATGTGAGGAATTTTCCACCCTTCCTCCGGATTCAAAAAGTCCGATTGGCGCCAAACCTTCCTTTCCGCCAATGTTGACAGGACCAAGGGAGCGACGAATCCCTCTGCCGCTTCAGTTAAGATTACCTCTACTTCGCAGTTGTAACTTTTAAGCGCCCTCACAATCTGAGGTGCCTTATACGCTGATATCCCACCCGATATGCCGAGGAGCACGCGGCGATTACTCTTCCACAGTGCCGCCACTGGGAATGCCGCCTCCTTCGTTCACTGGGCCTGGGTTGAGCGCAAACATGGGGATTCTGAAGGTGACCCTTCCTTCTGCCACTTCTTTGAGCGCCATGGAAATCAACTTTCTTCTCTCGTACTCTCCCGTCAAGATTTTGTCTTTCCTCGCGCTCAACTGATGGGCTCGCTTGGCTACGACGAGGGCGAGAATATATTTATTAGGTATCCTCCGCTCCCTGCATATTTTTCTCAAATCACAATAGATCATGCGTCTTCACCTCTCGTGTTTTCTATATTGTGCTATTATGCTTGCAAGCTTATCAACGGCTTTATTTATATCGTCATTTACTATGATATGGTCATAAGTAGCCGCGCTAGCTATTTCCTTTTGGGCATTATCCAAACGCACCTTTATGGCCTCCGGGGCCTCTGATCCGCGAGATAAGAGGCGCTCTTCCAAGGCGGTTTCAGAAGGTGGCATGACGAAGATCAACACTGACTCTGGCATCTGCTTTTTGACCTGAGAAGCCCCCTGAACGTCTATCTCCAATATAACATCGCAACCATCTTCCAAAGCCTTCTCCACGTCTTCCCGGTTTGTGCCATATAGATTTCCGTGAACCTGAGCCCACTCGAGAAATTTCCCCTCTCGCAAGAGCTTTCTGAATTTGTCCTCGTCCACGAAGCGGTAATCCCAGCCCTCCCTCTCGCCTGGGCGCGGAAGGCGCGTGGTGTAAGAAACCGAGTAGACGAGGTCGGGGAAGCGCTCCAAGAGCTTCTTCCTGAGCGTACTCTTACCGGCACCGCTAGGGCCGGAAATGATGAAAAGGTGCCCTCTCCTTCGTTCCATCCGTTTCTCCTTCAAATCGACGAGCGATTGTCTCCGGTAAAATCGCCGAGAGGACAACGTAGCCACTATCCGTTACTATCAGGGCTCGAGTCCTCCTTCCCTGGGTAGCATCCACAAGGCGCCCCTTCATCTTGGCTTCCTCCTTTAGTTTCTTAGCAGGGGCGGAATCGGCATGGATGATAGCTATTACGCGCTCAGCCATGACGACATTCCCAAAACCGATGTGGATCAGTCTGTATTCCATGGCCTACTCCACATTCTGAACCTGTTCCCTCAGCTTCTCTAAGGCAGTCTTAGCCTCTACGACGAGCCAACGGATCTCCGCGTCTCTCACCTTAGAGGCCATAGCGTTGACCTCCCTGTTCATCTCCTGGATGAGGAAGTCGAGTTTGCGCCCCACTTCCTCATCCCCGTCGACGGAAGCTCGAAATCTCTCCGCATGGCTGCGACAGCGACTCAGCTCCTCTTCGATGTCCCAACGATCTGCCAAGAGCGCGACCTCCTGACTCAGGCGACCTTCATCTAAAACTTCAAGCCCTTCCACGACTTGACGCAAACGACTTTTCATGGCATCGATGGTCGAATCCTTAGCAATGGGCCACCGTTTTTTAATAATAGCAATAATTTCTTCGAATCTTTCTAAATGCTTCAAGAGATCTCGATAGATGTTTCTACCCTCTGCCAACCGCATTTCCTGCCATCGCAATACAGCTACTCTTGTTAAGCCTTCGACAGCCTTCTGGATCTCTTCCTTCCGCGCCTCCTCCTCTTTAGAGGAGACGACTACCACTCCTGGCAGGTTTACGAGTTGTTCAAGACGAATCTCCTCCAGCAGCTTGAGCCGGTAGTGCACCTCGCTGAGATGGCGGTAATATTTCTCAAGCACTTCATCGTCGATTTTGGCGAGCTCAAAAGCCGGTGCCCAGACGACCGCCAGGCGAACCTGTGCTCTCCCTCGCTTAAAGAAGCCGCGAACAATATCCTGAATGATATATTCTAAATGAGAAAGCTCCTTCGGCAGGCTGACCGATATTTCTTTGTGACGGGCGTTCGTGCTCGAGATCGTGATTGTGGCCGAACCCCAATCGTGCTCCTCCGAAGCGCTTCCAAAACCTGTCATGCTCGACAGCATCGATCTCACCTGCTTTAACTGGATTTTACGAACAGCCTTTCGTGGAGATAGCTCACTTCCTCCTCGATGGCATCGAGAAGCGAGGGGATATTATCACCCCTAAGGGCGCTGATGGGAATAACCCTTTCTCCTTCGGCCACAAGGCGATTTACGATCTTGAGCGTCTCATCCCGAGAGAGCGCATCTACCTTGTTAAGTGCGATCATCCGAGGGATTTTAGCAGCTCCTATAGCTGCTAATGTTTCGTCTATCACCTTAAGTGTCTCGGCCCATCTATCATCGGTTCCGTCCAACACCACGAGGAGAATATCCGCATTTTTTAACTCTTCTAATGTAGCCTGAAATGCAGCGATCAGGTCAGGAGGCAGTTTTCTGATAAAGCCAACCGTGTCGGAAAAGAGGACACTCGTCCCGTGCGGCAAGACAATTTTGCGCACTGTAGTATCTAACGTGGAGAACAACTGATCGGCCACCAATATGCTTTTATCACCGCTCAGTCTCTTGAGGAGCGTAGACTTACCGCTGTTGGTGTAACCCACCAACGATACGGTCGGAAGCCCAACCCTCTTTCGCCTCTTCCGTCGGTCCTCTCTCTGCCTGCGCATGTTTTCTAATGTAGCGCGGATATTGTGCGTCCGTCGCATCAGCTTTCGGCGGTGGCGCTCAAACTCCGTTTCACCAGGTCCTCTCGTGCCTATGCCTCCCCCGGGGCGGGACATCTGCAACCCCAAACCCTTCAGACGCGGTATCTCGTACCGGCAACGAGCCAATTCTACCTGCAATTTCGCCTCAGCGGAGCGAGCTCTTGCTTCGAAGATCTTCATGATCACGAGGTGACGATCCCAAACCTCTAAACCGGTCAATTCGCCGATATTGCTCATCTGGCTTGGAGTGAGAGGGTCGTCGCAAACCAAGAGATTTGCGTCCATCGCCTCGGCTAAAACTTTAGCCTCTTCAACCTTGCCTCGACCCAAAAAATAGGCAGGATCTGGAGACCGCCGTTCTTGCAAAATTCGCCCCACTGGCGTGATGCCTAAATTCTTCAATAGCAGTTCCAACTCGCCGGCGAGCAGTTCGGCTTCTCGATCCTCTTGCGATCCCAAAATTAGCAATAATGCCCTTTTGCTGTCTTTGTCTTGGATTTCCACAGGTCTTTTCACATTTCACCTCCTAACGTTTTAAGCTCTTTTATCAATTGCTCAAGTAAACGTCGTCTCGCCTCATTCGGCGAAAGGCTTAAAAAATTTAGGGGATCTAAAAGAGGGCCGAAGGAGACGGACATGCGAACCGGTTTAATGCGGCTGCTCCCGGGAGGCATGGCCAGATGGCTACCCCTCACGTATGCGGGCACAATCGGCACGCAACACTTGATAGCCAAATATGCCACCCCAGCTTCCAGTGGTTGAAGTTTGCCATCTTGCGAGCGCCCCCCTTCAGGGAAAATCAGGACACTTTGACCATCTTGTAAGAACTCTATAAATTTCTTGAGAACTGCGGCGCGCTTTAGACTATCATCCCTGCTAACCGGTACAGCACCTAAGGCCCTTATGATAGACCCCAAGACAGGAATGCTGAACAGTTCTCCTTTGGCGAGGTATCGCAGCCTCCGCGGAAAGGCAACGCCTACCAACACGGGGTCCAAATTGCTGCAGTGATTAGACGCCACGATTACGGGCCCTTCTGGCAGCTTTGGAGGGTTGCCGCAATTCAGGCGGTTATACAGCTTGAAAAATGTCCAACAAAGCGCTTTCGAAAAGCCGTAAAAAACTCTATCCATCGCCGCCATCGTTTTGTTTTAAATTCTCCACAAGCTCTATTATTTGATCTACCACCTCATCTACAGAAAGGCCGGTGGTGTCGATTACGCAAGCATCTCGGGCAGCCCTGAGAGGCGAGAGGGAACGACCGGAATCGAAGGCGTCGCGTTCTCTTATTCCCTTTAAGATCTCCTCGTATGTGAGTCCTCCTTTGTCGGACGATTCAAGCCATCGACGCCTGGCGCGTTCTTCGGGCGAGGCCGTCAGGAAAACTTTTATTTGAGCCTCAGGAAAAACTACTGTGCCCATGTCTCTACCGTCTGCCACCAAGCCTTTGCAGTTGACTTGGGCTCTCTGAATGGAAAACAAGCACTCTCGAACAGTTGGAAGTGCCGAATAGGCTGAAACTACGGCGTCGACTCGCGACGAACGAATGGCTTCGGTCACATCACAACCGTCGACGTAAACCTTGTCGCCTTTAATCTTAATGCGCAACCTCCTTAGCTCTTCTCTAAGGCACTCTGATTCCTCAGGCGGCACGCCATGTTTATCCAACCACAGAGCTACCGCACGATATAAGGCACCTGTATCCAGATAATCTATGCCTAACCTTTGGGCCACCGCTTTGGCCACAGTGCTTTTACCCGAACCGGCTGGCCCATCGATCGCTATTATCAGGCAACCAGCGCTCATTCCAACTTTATCTCCTCGTCTAACGCTGTAAGTATTTCCACGGCCTCAGACATAACGGGTTCAAGATCTTTAATGCCCATGCGCTCCAATACACCGGGGGCAACTGGGTATTGCAACCCGTCTACGCCTAAGCCAAAACCGAGCATCAAACAGATGACGTTGGCCAAATGGACCCTGTCCACGATCGATCTATACTCCGCCTCGTCATGCGGCAAGGCCTCCGGCTCGTGATGAAAGCGGGCAGCGCAAGCGTAGGCCTCGGGAAGATTCCACTGCGTGATAACGAGCCCTCCTACCTCCGCATGGTCGAAACCCAAGATGGTGCGCTCCGCCTCCATAAAGGGCACACGTTCTTCTTCCGTGAGCTTGGCAATCAGGCTATATCCGAATCGCACGTATTCGTTCAGCACAATCTTTCCCACGTCATGAAGCATTCCGCCCACATACGATTCCTCGGGGTCTCCGTTGCCCACCTTCTGAGCCAAAAAGCGCGAAACATATGCCACCCCCAAAGAATGGCGCCACAGCTCTCCCCTGTCCAGGGCGTAACCGCTAAAATTCCCCCCTACGAATGGGTAAACTGATGCGGCAAGCAGTATCCCCCTTATAGCTTTAAAGCCGAGCAAGGCAACCGCTTCGGTAACGCTCGAGACCTTGCGGGGCAAACCATAAAAAGCTGAGTTGGCCAATTTCAAAACACGCATAACGAGACCTTCGTCTTTCGCAAGCGAAGCCGCAATATCGGAAGCACTCGTGCTCGGATCGTCAAGTTTTTTAAGCGTTTCGATGACAAATTGTGGTAACGAAGGGACGTCTTTAATCCGCTTCAGCACTCGTACCTGTATCAATTCTCGGGTTCGTTCATCCATGACAAGTCTTCACCTCCGGAGTTCCAATTCTCTCACACTGAGCCTCCATCCACGATCATGCGCCATAACGAGTCCTTGGACTTTATTGCCGTTTCTCCAGGCGCAATACTTTCTAAAGTCAGGCGGCCGATGCGCCTCCTGATCAGCCGCAGGATAGAATATCCGAGCACTTCGACCATCTTGCGAACCTCTCGGTTTAAACCCTCTCCCAGGGTTACAGAAACCCATTGTCCCTCCGGATCTCTATCGATCGATGTAACCCGCACGGGACGTCGCATTGACTCATCAACCCATAACCCGCTCATCCACCGTAGCATGTCTTTTTTCTCCAAGGGCCGATCGAGCAAGGCTTCATATTCTTTCAAGATGCCGAAACGCGGATGGGCGACGCGGAAAGCAAAATCCCCGTCGTTCGTAAGGATTAACAATCCCTCGCTCTCCTTATCGAGCCTCCCAACCGGAAATGGTCTCAATACCTTGACGTCAACTGGGAGGAGGTCCAAAACCGTCTTATTCCACTTGTCAGAGGCGGCGCAGATGATCCCTCGCGGCTTATGCATGACCGCATACAACAAACCTGTAGGGTGGACGACCAAGCCGTCTACAGTTACTACATCTCCGGGGAGAACCTTGAGCGCCAGCGAAGTCACCCTCTCTCCGTTTACGCACACGCGGCCTCGAAAGAGCAAACTTTCCACTTTCCTGCGCGACCCAAGGCCGCAGCGCGCCAGATAGCGGTTTATTCTCATAGCCTCATCCGAGGATCTGTCTTTAAGAGAGTTTTTCATCCAATTCCCCTACCTCAATACCGCTGTCATATTCGCTCAAGGGAGGTAGATCCCCTATGGAATTGAGGCCGAAAAGATCGAGAAACAGGTCCGTGGTTCGGTATAGAATCGGAGCTCCAGCCTCTTTTTTCCTTCCCGCTGATCTTATGAGACCACACCTCAAAAGCGTATCAATAACACGGTCGCTTCGAACGCCGCGAATCTCCTCTATCTCAGGACGAGTGACTGGTTGATTGTAGGCTATTATAGCCAGGCATTCCAAGGCTGCCCTGCTCAGGCGCAGACGTTCGGCGTTCACTTGAAATCCGCCTACCACCTCGCATAAATCTGGGGCTGTAGTCATCTGCCAACCACCAGCCGAACGCAAGAGCGACAAGCCATGATCTGCAGCATAGTGTTCGGTCAATCCCTCAAGGGCAGATTCAACCTCACCGAGTGGAAAGCCCAAGAACGAGGCGAGCTCCCGGGTTGAAACAGGCTGTGGCGACATGAATAACAAGGCTTCGATTTTTCTCGTCAAGTTGCGCCTTTCGTCATCGCAAGGCGATGGCCACATCGCTCCAACGGCCCTCCTGACTCAAGCTTATTCGACCCAAGCGGCATAGTTCCAGCAGTGCGAGCAACGTTACCACGAGATACGAGCGGCTACGCCTGCCCGCCAATAAATCGCCTAAAAAAAGCCTCCCCTTTTCCTTCAGGATAGAGCAAACCTCGGCAATGCGCTTTTCCACTTGCTCCTCCTCTGGAATCGGCATGGGAATACCTTCCCACCCCTCTTTATCCTCTACACGGCAGGCCAAGTGGTTCTTTTCCGCATATAATCCCCACCACATAGCCGATAATAAGTATACGTCTCCCACTTCAAATACGGGAGAGCCCTCTTCGGGCGGGCGGTTAAAGAACCTCTGACGCTCCGCAAACTTCTTAGCGAGAAGATCAACTGCTATGCGATAAGGAAGGAGGCTCTCCGTCGGAGGCAATGTATTTTCTTCCTCTTCTTCGATTACGGCATCGCTAACTGGGGGGATTAAAGCTTTGGCCTTGCTCAGTAAAAGATGCGCTGCCAAGATGAGAAACTCCGCGATCGCATCAAGAGAAGTGCGTCCGCTTTTATGGAGAAATTGCCAGTAAGCGGATACTATCTCTCTCGCATTGATGAGAGAAGCATCAAGTTCTCCGCTCTCGAGAAGAGAGCAAAGTAGCTCAAGCGGACCAGAAAATCCCTCAATTTCTACCTCAAATACATCCATCACAGCACGAGGCCAACCGATGCTTTAACCTCCTCCATGACGTTTTCTGCCACGCTCTTTGCCCTCTTAGCACCATCATACAATATATCCAGGAATTCTTCCCTGTGAGCTTCGTAATAGCGCCTTTTGTCTTGAATCGGGTAAAGAGCGCTCTTGATGTTCTCGAACAAAACCTTTTTGCAATCTATACAACCGATCCCAGCAGTGCGGCAACCCCGATCCAATTCCTTTCTCTTGTCCAGGTCCTGCGTGAAGACCTTATGTAGATCCCAGACCGGACATTTATCCGGGTCTCCTGGGTCAGTGCGACGGTAGCGAGCTGGGTCAGTAACCATCGTCCTGAGCTTCTCCCATATGAGATCGAAAGGGTCCGAGATGTTTATGGCATTCCCGTAAGACTTGCTCATCTTCCGTCCGTCTGTGCCGGGGACCCTCGGTGTGGGCGTAAGGAGCATTTGCGGTTCGGGGAAGACCTCTCCAAAGAAGCCGTTAAACCGCCTCGCGATCTCCCTGGTTATTTCCAGGTGGGCAGACTGGTCTTCACCCACAGGGACCACTTCTGCCTTGTAGAGCAAAATGTCTGCGGCCATTAGTACAGGATAACCCAAGAAGGCATAAGTGCCGAGATCCTTGTTTTGCATGTTTAAAATCTGTTCTTTATATGTAGGATTCCTCTCCAGCCAGCCCAAAGGCGTGATCATGGAGAGGGCCAAATGCAATTCAGCGTGTTCTGGCACATGAGATTGCATGAAGACTACTGAACGCCTCGGATCGATACCGACAGATAGCCAATCGAGCAAGACTTCAATGCAATTTTCTTTAATCATCTTACTATCGGCATATTCTGACATTAAGCCATGCCAGTCAACGATACAGAAGAAGCATTCGTATTCATTCTGAAGGCGTACCCAATTAGTGAGGGCGCCAGCCAGATGTCCCAGATGTAGTTTGCCAGTTGGTCGCATTCCGCTGAAAATACGCTTCATCATAAAGATGTCACCTCATCTATCGTTAAAATGCCGACATAGCAGCTCTTGCCGCATCCAGCGTCTCGTTCGCCCAGCAATCGGCCTCGAAGTTTTCCTCCCGGGGCACATGAGCCACGCAATACGAATCAAAGCGGGATAACAGCGACATCGCTTCCTCATGAAGGTGCTTTAAACGGGCTGACCGCACCGCATATCTCCCTCTGATCTGCCTTATCAATAACTCACTATCGGAGAAAAGAGCAAAGCTCTCGACTCCTCTCTTTAGGATGTAGCGCAAGGCCGCCACCAATGCCACATATTCGGCCACGTTGTTCGTGGTCCTGCCTAAATACAAGCCCATGTGATCGACGCGTCCGTCAGGCCAATATACCACAAAAGCGGCGGCAGCAGCTCCGGGATTGCCCCGAGATGCCCCATCCGTATATACCTTCACATCACCCAATGCGCCCTACCTCCGCTCGATAAAGAAAAGCCACCAAACCAGAGGTAGGTGGCCTTCATTGAATGAACCAAAAATGGTGGGCCCACCTGGACTCGAACCAGGAACCTTCCGGTTATGAGCCGGTGGCTCTACCATTGAGCTATGGGCCCCATCGAAATTATATACGAAGACTCGACAAAAGCAAGCGGCGGGACACGATATTTACTCTTTGTCCTCCTCGACTTTTATGCAAGAGACCGGACAACTATCCGCCGCCTCTTTTGCGCACTCCGCCCCTGCGGGCCTGATGACTTTGGCCTTGCCGGCATCTTCGTCAAGTTCGAAGACATCGGGACATATCTGTGCGCAGACGCCACACCCTATGCAATCGTCACGGTTAAGTTTAACTTGCACGCAAGTTCACCTCCTGTCAATTACGTGGGATTGTAGCGCAAAAGATAAAGGTGGTCAAATTTCAGAGTTTGAGGTTCGCGCGCAGCCTGAGAGCCCTCGGGGAATATCTTAATCTCGGGCCGGATAGCATAAAACGGGAGAAGGGCCTTAACCAGCACAGGAACGATTCGCCGCCTTCTCGCGAGGGGCACGCGCGCCTCGCTCAGGCAAAGACCATTATTTGATCTACCAGACTACAAGAGGAGAGCTTTTGCTTCGATCTTTGCGCCTCGCATGTGTCCTCGAATATAGCGAATGCCGCTGCGCCGCTGCCGCTCAAACCCCAAGCCAATGCACCGGTCTTTTCAATAGAGCAAAAAATTTCTTTATAAGCATCGTTATGCTCTGCTAAGGCAGGAAGGAAGTCGTTTGGTAAAAGACCGACTCTATCGCCTCTTTTGAGCCTGTTCAACAGCTTCAATGTCTCATCAATAGCCGCGTCTTCGTCCATCGGCCATCCTGAGCTGGCATAGTATCGGTCCAGCTTGCCGAAAGCATAAACTGTCGGAACCCTCCAATTGGGGATCAGGAATAGAAAGGCATATCCTTCAGGGGGTTCAATCGGCATGAAATCGTCTCCGATTTTACGAACAAGCGCTGCGCGATGACCGCTGAAAAGAAACGGCACGTCGGCTCCTATGACGCTCGTTTCCATAGGGGCAACATCGCCACCCCATCTGTTCTTCGCCCAACGAAGGATCGACGCAGCATTGCCGCTTCCCCCGCCGAGCCCGCTCCCCGGGGGTATCCGTTTCCAAACCTTCACTTCGAGCGGAGGTATCGGCAGATTCCTCTTCCTAAGAAAAGAGATGGCGGAGTTGATCAAGTTTTCGCCGTCAATACGAGCGTTGTAAGTTTGAACCACATCTTTTCCATTGCCATTGCAGATGTCACGAAATCTTACGGAAACCTCTTCAACTCCATCTATCCTTACGAATGTAGAGACGAGATCGTGATAGCCGTCAGCCCGCTTGGATACAATCCTCAGCGTGATATTCACTTTGGCTGGGCTGGGTAAAACGCACTCTTGTTCAGGCATCTCTCGCTTTCGCTCCCACGATCGAACAAGATCGTCAAGATCAACTCAATATGGTGAAATTCATATGGTCACTTCAGGGGCAGATAGAAGTTCTATTTCCACCTCATGGGTGAGCAAATCGGTATACCTGAAAGAAACCGTACTGTTTTGAGATTCGACGAACATAGTAAAAAGCCGCGGATAGGCTTCCAATATGACGCCTTGTTTGATTTCGACCTTCCTGCGACTCCTGAGTTCTCGACAGCGCACCTTTGCCCCCTTGTGGAGCGTCACCCATTCTCTGATATTCACTAGGTTCGAAGGCATGGTCCTCACTCCCGAAAATTGATGCATAAATTATACTATTATTCTCATTTATATACAAGACCCCTTCATCTTATTATAATGCTCAATTCAACTTTTGATTTTTTAGCAATATACGTTTATTGCCAGCTCGACGCGTTATCCCTTTTGCATCCATGTATTCCAATAAAGGAAGGAGGTACTTTCTGCTTGCATTAGTCGAATCTCTCACCGACGAAATCGTTATCTCCTCCAACCCTCGAAGGAGCCTCACAAACTCTTCCTCAATTTGGCGCACAAGGACGAATTCTCCGCCGACGAACTGCAATGCTCCTCCTTCTTTCAACATCTCCAACGCTTCCGTCAGTTTTTCTTCTTTAGCGCCCACTCTCTCAGCGAGTTCGCCAACCGTCGGCAATTGAAAACCACGCCCAAGGCAGAAGCTGATGATCTGATCACATATCTTCTGAAGATTCTCGTCGACAGAAGGGGAAAATTTCGCAAGTCGCAGCTTGTCATCTGACTCAATTGTAATCCCTCCTCTGCCTTGCATTTCTTTGACAATGGCTCGCAACAGGTTTGCACCTAACTTAAAAGAGAGCCTCGCCGCTGTCTCTTCGAGCGAAATGCCGCGAAGGTGTGGATTTTCTCCGTGGAAGTCTTCCATAATCTGTTTAAGTTCATCCTCGAGTTGATCAAAGGCCGAGATAGAAAGAAACAAACCTCCCCCTTCCCCGAAGAAGTACAACTTGCCCTTTCTCTGTAGCTTTTCGCCGACGGAAGTTATTTTCTCCCCATCTTCCTGTGCCAGAATAGCCAGTTCCTCAAGGCGTACAGACTTGAGAGACTCTACGATGGCTAAAACTCGCCCTTCTATGCTGGTGTCCGCCTTCAACTGCTCAAGAAATTGCAGTGTCTTGAGACGACCGACCTTCCCCTTCGGCCTCTTGCCATAGGGAAATAGGATTACGCCGCCTCCGATGGTCCTCAAAGGGCTGTAAGATCGGATGACGAACCTCTGCCCAATTTTAACCGCCACGTCGTCCTCTAAGAGGAGCTGGGCGAAGGTTTCGTCTCCAGGATGTATTTCAACCTTAGAAAGAAGAGAAACGCGGGCCAGGAGATCTGATGTGCCAACATGGAGCCTCACCCGTTGCCAGTGCCTCAGGCTGATCGGGGCAGAGGCGAGCAATTTGAGGGAGACATCGACACATTCGGTCGAACGCAAGAGTCCTACGCCGCAGAGCACATCTCCCCTATTCACTTTGTCTATCGAAATACCGGCGAGGTTTATCGCCGCGCGTTGGCCGGCTTGCGCCCGTCGAACAGGTCTGCCATGAACTTGGAGCGATCGCACCTTTGCACGTATCTCTTTAGGCATCAATTCCACAGCGTCGCCGAGGGAGACGGTGCCCTCATAGATTGTGCCCGTCACGACGGTGCCGAAGCCAGATATCGGAAAAGCTCTATCTATCGGCATAAAGAGTGATCCACTGGCGCTCCTCGGAGGAATGCGGTTCACAAGTGTTTCTATTTCTCTCACTAGTTCGTCGAGGTGCAATCCTTTTACCGCGGAGACAGCTACAATCGATTTCCCCTCAAGGAATGTGCCCTTGACGAGTTCCTCCACTTCTGCTCTGGCCAGAGATAGCGTATCTTCGTCTACAAGGTCAGCCTTGGTGAGGACGATGATTCCGTCGCGGATGCCAAGCAACTCCAATATCTCCAGGTGTTCTCTGGTTTGCTGCATCACGCCTTCATCTGCAGCCACCACGAAGATGACGGCATCGATACCTGCAGCTCCAGCGGTCATCTGACGTATGAAGCGCTCATGCCCAGGGACATCGACTATGCTCACAACACGGCCATCGGGCAACACCAAGGGAGCAAAGCCGAGCTCTATGGTAATGCCCCTTCGCTTTTCCTCAGAGAGTCGGTCGGTGTCAACGCCGGTAAGGGCGCGCACCAACTCTGTCTTCCCGTGGTCCACGTGGCCAGCCGTACCTAACGCCACTGGCACTTCGACGATCGTATCATTCACCCTTTATCACCCCGAGTTTCAACGAGGGCCCGTTCTATATGATCTTCGTCGCCCGGCAGCAACGTCCTCACGTGAAACAGTAAGGCCTTTTCTGAAACGTTGCATATGACGGGAGGGTTGAAGCCTCTCAAGAAACTACAAAGCTCATCTTCGCTCATATGGGGTGACACCACCGCCACGGCGTATCCCTCGAGCGGATGCTCCGGAAAAGCTCCCCCTCCGACGACGTCGCAAACTTTCTTCACAAAAACGCGCCATGACGGCAGCGCGTTTTTAAGCTTTTCAGCGAGCGCCTCGGAGCGAGAGAGGAGATCTTCGGCTGAGGCGGTCACCATGGCGAGCGCGGGAATGGAGGACCAACTTCCTCGCATGTGAAGCGAAAGCGTCGCTTCCAAAGCTGCCAGCGTCATTTTATCTATGCGCAATGCCCGCAAAAGAGGGTAGGATCTCATGCGATCTACCAGATCTCTTCTCCCCACTATGCAACCCGCCTGGGGCCCTCCGAGGAGTTTATCCCCGGAGAAGGTCACGAGATCTACACCATCTCTTACGCATTCGCTCACCGTTGGCTCTCCCGGCAAGCCGCTTTCTGTCAGGTCTTCGAGCACGCCGCTTCCGAGGTCTTCGACGAGGTATAACCCATTTTTGTGAGCCAAGTCTGTGAGGGTGTTGCGCGGAACGGAGGAGGTAAAGCCCACGATGCGGTAGTTTGATGGGTGAACCTTGAGTATGAGAGCCGTCTGGTCCGTTATGGCCGACTGATAATCCTTTGGGTGGGTGCGGTTTGTCGTCCCTACCTCCACCAATTTCGCGCCGGAAAGCCCCAATATCTCGGGTATTCTGAAGGACCCTCCGATCTCAACCAGTTCTCCTCGTGAAACTATAACCTCTCTCCCCTCAGCCAGAGTGGAGAGCGTTAACAGAACGGCGCCTGCGTTGTTATTGACTATGAGCGCGGACTCAGCGCCTGTTATTTGCTCTAACAACCATTCCGCGTGGTCGCCGCGGTGGCCGCGGCTTCCCCTGGATAGATCGTATTCCAAGTTGCTGTAAGAGCGGGCGACGCTCGCTACCGCTTCTACCGCCTCCCGTGCCAGGGGAGACCTTCCCAAGTTCGTGTGCACGACGACGCCGGTGGCGTTTACCAGAGGCTTTAGCTTCATCTTGACGCGCACCTCGAGGCATCGTCTTATTTCTTCTTCTACGGCATTTTCTTCCACTTCCACCCTTTGTCCGGCGATTATTTCTCTTCGCAACTCGTCCATTATCTCTGAGGCTATTATCTTGACGGCATTCCTCCCCAACTCGTCTTCGAAAGGGCGAACCCAACCCTTAGCCAACAAACTGTCCATCGAGGGCAGAGCTCGCAAGATAGCATTAAAAGGATCACTCATGATAGACCCTCCTCAAACCTTCACTCTTGAAAAAATTTTAACCTTTATTTGAGGCTACGGCAAAGTCTATAATATCGATGCAGGAAAGTTTAAAAGTCTGTTGCGCATATAAAGGCATCCGTCTCTTTCTGTAATGCATTGATCTCAGAAGCGCTGACGTTGAGGACTGAACGCATGGGGTTACAGCAACAAGTAGATAACCATGCAAACTGTTCACAATTGTAAACATAGCCTCAGTGGGGGGTGGACAAAGGAATGAAAGTAAATCACGGAGACGCATTGCTCGTGGTCGACCTTCAGGTCGACTTTTGCCCCGGGGGCGCACTGCCCGTGCCGGGTGGCGACGAAATAGTGCCGACGGTGAATAGCCTCGTCGGATTGTTTCTTGACAGAGGTGGAAAGGTGGTTTTCTCCCGCGACTGGCATCCGGAAAACCATTGCAGTTTCAAGAAGCATAACGGCATTTGGCCTCCCCACTGCGTTCAAAATTCATCCGGAGCCGCCTTTCACCCCGATCTGATCGTGCCGCCGGAAGTGATAGTCGTGAGCAAGGGCACAAATCCGAAAGAAGAAGCCTATTCCGCCTTCGGCGGCACAGATCTTCACGTCACGTTAAACGAAGCTGGAGCGAGGAGGATTTTTTTGTGCGGTCTGGCAACCGACTATTGCGTCAAGGCATCAGCTATAGACGCTCTAAAACTCGGCTTCGAGGCGTATGTGATAGCTGATGCCGTGCGAGGAGTAGACGTAAGTCACGGCGACAGCGCAAAGGCGCTCGAGGAGATTGAAGCGCAGGGCGGTAAGCTCATAAACTCCAAAGAGCTGGAATAAAGCTAAGAACCCGGCTTCCTGCTGTCTTAGCGGCGCAAAGTCAGCGCCGTTTACTGCCGCTTCCCATCAGCAAAAGCGCTAAAAGCGTGCGCGGTCTCAGATGATATCTGCCCACAAAGCATTGGCCACGCGTCGCCCTTTCTTAGACAAAGCGACCCTCCCCTTTCTGACGACTAAACACTCTTCCGGGAAATTGCCAATCAAGCTGAGTATCTTACTTGTGTAGTCCAAGCCATATTTACGAACGAAGTTCCTTGTAGAGATACCCCAACACGTTCGCAACGCCAATACCGCAGCTTCTCTTGCCCTCTTCTCGTCGTCGAGCCTCTCCCGAAATGCTATAGGAAGCGCTCTTTTTGCGATGCTATCCATATAGCTACTATATGAATTTACATTGCCAAAACGCAGACCCTCGAGGTAGCTCCAAGCGCCGGCTCCCAGCCCCAAGACATTGCCTCCATGCCAATAGGCCAGGTTGTGGCAACACCATTTACCGGGCAGAGAAAAACTTGCGATCTCGTATTGTATAAATCCCTTCTTTTCCAGGTACCATTGCACCCACCTGTAGAAGGGATATCCATCCGGCAGGCCTTCGGGTGGTGAAGATCCCCAAGGTGTGCCAGGCTCAAGGGTGAGTTGATAGGTAGAAAGATGAGAAACGCCGAGAGCGAGCGCTAAAGCGACGCTCTCGTGCCATTTTCTGAGCGTCTGTCCGTAAAGCCCGAAGAGTAAGTCCACGCTCACAGCAAAACCTGCCGATACTGATCTTTCTATGGCCTCTATGGCTTGGTGCCTATCGTAAGGCCTGGCGAGCCAAGACAGTTCATGATCATCGAAGCTCTGGACGCCCACGCTGAGCCTATTTATGCGCCACTCCTTGAAGATGTGCAAGTGGTCCGGAGAGAGAGAGCCTGGGTTCGCCTCTACTGTGCCCTCCAGGCAAGGCCCAAAATCTAATGCCCCATCTAACAAGCTCATCAGGCGCTCCCAGAGCCGAGGCGGCAAAACCGTAGGCGTCCCGCCGCCGAGGTATAGCGTATTTACGCCAGGAAGCCTGCCGCAGAGGTCTTTCCAGATGGCTAACTCCACCTCCAGGGCGTCCAGATAAAGGACCATTTCCTCCTCGGAGGCTCTAAAGCTGTAGAAAGAGCAATATGGACACTTCCTCACACAAAATGGCAGGTGCACATAGATGGAAACGGGGGAGTCGAACGCTTCTAAAGCGATATCTCTGACAGCGCCGTATCTTTTTATTTCTCTTCCATCTGCAGGAAAGCGAGGAAAGCCTCCTGAGGAATCATGACACGGCCCACCTGCTTCATGCGCCTCTTTCCCTCTTTCTGCTTCTCCAACAATTTTCTCTTTCGCGTCACATCCCCCCCGTAGCACTTCGCCAACACGTCCTTCTTAAGGGGTCTTACGCTCTGTCTTACGATAACCTTGCGCCCCACAGCGGCCTGAATGGCCACTTCGAAGAGTTGACGAGGGATGAGCTCTTTCAGCCTTTGGACGACCGCCAACGCTCTGTGGTAAGCGGCGTTGCGATGACATATAAACGAAAAGGCATCCACCTGCTCTCCGTGGATCAGTATATCGACCTTGACTAAGTCGTCTGCTCTGAAGCCTATGTGCTCGTAGTCCAGCGACGCAAAACCGTGGGTGGCCGAGTTGAGTTTGTCGTAAAAGTCTCCTATGAACTCCGCGAGCGGCAGGTCATAGATCAGACGCACTCGGTTTTGGGTTATGTATGACATAATCACAAATTGCCCTCTCCTGTTTTGGCACAGCTGCATAACCTTTCCGACGCAATCGGGGTTGACAAAAATCGTGAGACGTATATATGGCTCTCTGATCTCCTTGATTCTGCCGCTCTCCGGGAAATCGGAGGGGCGATGAACCTCCAGGATCGTCCCATCGGACAAGACGACCTGGTAGACCACGTTAGGGGCCGTGGCCACGAGCTCCACGCCGAACTCTCGACTCAGGCGCTCCTTAGTGATATCCATGTGAAGAAGACCCAAGAAACCGCAGCGGAAGCCGAAACCAAGGGCGGCTGATGTCTCCGGCTCGAACGCAAGGGAAGCGTCGTTCAACTGCAACTTCTCGAGGGACTCCCTGAGCTTGCCGTAATCATCGCTGTCTAACGGGTAAAAACCGCAAAAGACTACCGGTTTGATCTTTTCATATCCTGGCAATGGGGTCTCTGCGGGGCGAAGCGCATCGGTTATCGTGTCGCCTACCCTCGCTTCTACGAGTGACTTCACATTGGCAATCACATAACCCACATCTCCCGGCCCCAACTCATCGACGGGTACCAGATGGGGGCGAAAGGTGCCCACTTCTTCCACTTCGTAACCACGCTCGGTGGCCATAAATTTTATCGCCTGTCCCACCCTCAGCGTCCCGTTGAAAAGGCGCACGTAACATATGACCCCTCTATAATTGTCGTATATGGAGTCAAATATCAACGCTTGAAGGGGGGCATCAACGCTGCCGCCAGGCGGCGGGATCTGCTTCACTATGCGCTCCAGGATCTCCTCGATACCGATGCCTTCCTTGGCGGAGGCGAGGATGGCATCGCTCGCATCGATGCCTATAATATCTTCGATCTCCCTTTTTACTTCCTCCGCTCTCGCGTGAGGGAGGTCTATTTTATTTATGACAGGGATTATTTCAAGGCCCTGAGATACGGCCAAATAGGCATTCGCAACGGTCCTTGCTTGCACTCCCTGCGAGGCATCCACCACCAGCAAGGCCCCCTCACAGGCAGCCAAGGAACGGGAGACTTCGTAACTGAAGTCGACATGACCAGGCGTGTCTATCAAATTGAGGACATATTTGCGGCCGTCGCGAGCAGAATACCGCATCTGTACAGGAGAAAGCTTTACGGTTAGCCCTCTTTCTCTCTCGAGATCCATGGAATCGAGCATCTGGTCTCGTCTCTTGTTGAAATCTACGGAGTTCGTGAACTCCAAAAACCTGTCGGCCAAAGTTGACTTGCCGTGGTCTACATGAGCTATTATACAAAAGTTGCGCAGCTCTTCGCTTTTGTTCATCCTTTTCCACCTCTATTAAATTCTCCCGTTAGATTTTACCAGGCCTTTGGCCGTAACGCCCTTAAAGGAGGTCGACCTGCAATGAAAACGAAGAAAAGGGCCATTTTCCTCTTTTCGGGAGGGTTGGACTCCGTACTCGCAGCGGAGTTGCTCAAGAGGATCGGCGTAGAGGTCTATTACGTAACCTTCGTCACCCCATTTTTCTCGCCGGAAACGGCCCTCATCATGGCGAGAACCTACGGTTATTCCATAGAGATTATGCCCCTGCCCGAAAAGAGATATATGCCCCTCCTCTTTAATCCTCCGCATGGCTTCGGAAGACACAGAAATCCCTGCATCGATTGTCATGCCCTCATGATCGAGATGGCAGGAAAGCTAATGGAGGAGCGCGCATTCGATTTCTTGGCAACAGGAGAGGTGCTGGACGAGCGCCCAAAGTCGCAAAGCTTAGAAGCGTTGACGAAAGTGGATAAAGCTTCAGGCTATGCCGGTATGATCCTGCGGCCGCTTTCAGCTAAACTGCTACCACCCACAGTGCCCGAGATCTCAGGGTGGATAGAGCGCAGTCAACTGCTCGCCATACGAGGACGAAGCAGAAAAGAACAACTGAGACTCGCTAAAGCATGGGGCATATCGTTCTATCCTACTCCGGCTGGGGGGTGTCTCCTCACCGATCAAAATTATAGCAGGAAATTGAGCAGGCTCATCGAACACTTAGGAGAGTACGTTTCGTTTCGCCATGCCGAACTCCTCAAAATCGGGCGTCATTTCTGGCTGCCGCCCAAGACGCACTTAATTGTAGGCCGCAACGAAGGTGAAAACTGCAACCTGGAGGGGTTGCGGTCAGAGGAAGATTGGCTTATCTATCCGCAAAACAAGAAGGGCCCTCTTGCTCTCCTTCATCATTATGGCCATACCTTTGAGACGACGCTTCTCGTCGCAGCTAAAATTGTAGCTCGTTACTGCAAGCGAAGCGATGCTGAGGTTATCCTAACGCTTTGCCCTCCTTTAAACGAGACTTTCGAGCTTGCAACAACTCCTCTCTCTCAAGAAACAGTAAGTCTTTTTAGACTCGAAAGCGCAGACAGGCCTCAGGATTTGGCCTCTTTTTTGCGCGACGAAAGGTCGACGATTTCGTCAGATAGGCTGAGGAGCTCCCTTCGATAGACGAGAAAATAGAAACAGGCCACGAAGAGGACACCCCCTACTATGTTGCCCAGCGTTACAGGGATCATGTTGTTAAAAAAGCCGTGCCATGTAACGTTCGTCAACTCTTCTTGCGAAATACCAGCCAAAGCTGCCGCTTGGCTTCTTTTCATAAAATTGGCAAAGGTCAAAAAATACATGTTCGCAATTGAATGCTCGAAGCCGGAGGCTAAAAACGCCATGATGGGAAAGAAAATAATCCCTATCTTGCTTATAATGTCCATAGCAGCCATGCTCATCCAAACCGTGAGCACGACGATCCAATTGCAGGCTACACCCCTGGCGAAGGCTTGCAGAAACGGCAGGCTCATCTTTCCAGCAGCAATTTTTATGGCATTTGCGCCGGTCGTTCCTTCCCAAAGGCCTGTGGCATATATCAAGGCAGCGACTAAAGCAGAGCCTATGTAATTCGCCACAAATACCCAAAACCAGTTGCGAAGCATTTGCGAAATGGAGCAGTACCCCGCCATTACTCCCAACGGCATGATGCAATTGCCCGTGAACAACTCGGCCCCTCCGATTATCACCATCATGAGGCCAACCGTGAAAGCTGAAGCGCCTACGAGCTTTGTGAAGCCCATCCCAAATTTTTCGGTCATATCGCAGGTCACCACAGTATAAAGCCAGGCAGCAAAAGCTACATAAGCTCCGGCCAGTATTCCCAACAGTAGCATCTGCCCCACAGAGAGAGAAGCCTTGTTCCGGGCGAGACGACACGCCTCTGCTGCTACTTGCGATGGAGATCTGTAGTTCATAGAATAGCCCCCCTATATGCCGAGATATGCTCGCTTCACTTCTTCACTGTTCAACAATTGGCCGGACGGGCCGGACATAACTACTCGCCCAGATTGTATTACGTAGCCTCTGTCAGCTATCTCGAGCGCTTCCAAGACGCGCTGCTCTACCATTAACACTGTGACATTAAAGCGTCTTATTTCAGTGACAGCTAGCAATACCCGCTCTACAAGGCTCGGCTGAAGGCCGAGGCTCAGTTCATCGAGAAGGATCAGCTTGGGCGCACTCATAAGCCCCCTTGCAATGGCGAGCATTTGCTGCTCGCCCCCGCTCATAGTCTCAGCCTTCTGGCCTGACCTCTCTTTTAGAATGGGAAAGAGGTCGTAAACCCTGGCCAAGCGCTCTTCTATGGTATCCCTATTTCTCTCAGCAAAGGCCCCCAATTCCAAGTTCTCTCTCACGGAGAGTTTCTGAAAAAGCCTTCTGCCTTCCGGGACGTAGGTCAGCCCCTTTTTCACCATCACATGGGCGGGAAGTCCTGTCACGTCTTCTCCGTAAAATTCCACGTTGCCTCTCGTGGGACGCATGAGTCCAGCTATAGTGCGCATTGTGGTGGTCTTCCCAGCGCCATTCGCTCCCACGATAGCAACGAGCTCGCCCTCGCACACCTCTAAGGATATGCCGTGCAATACCGGCACGCTGCCATAACCGGCACACATATCGGTGACTTTGAGGATCGGGCCTGTCATTGCGCCTTCAGCTCCTTAAGTCGCTTGCTGAACTTCTCGCCTAAATATGCAGCTATGACCCTTTCGTTATCCACGATCTCTCGAGGTGGACCTTCTGCTATTTTGACTCCACCATCCAGAACCACCACTTTATCGGCTATGGGCATCAACGCTTCCATCACGTGCTCTACCACCAATAGCGTGACGCCCTGGGCCTTCATCTCCTTCAGAAGCTCCATGGCTTCTTTTAACTCTGTTCCAGAAAGGCCAGCCATCACTTCGTCTAACATTAAAAGTTTAGGCTGAGTGGCTAAAGCCCTCGCCAACTCGAGGCGTTTTTTCAAGCCTATCGTGAGGTCGCCGGCCAGTTTGTCTCTATAGTCCTCTAAGTGGCACAATCGCAAAGAGCGCTCAGCCACGTCTAAAGCCGAATTTAGGTCTCGCTCCCTCAAAAAAGCCCCCACCAATATGTTGTCGAAGACGCTCATATCGTTGAGCGGACGCACTACCTGAAAAGTCCTCACCGCTCCTAAGCGAGCCACTCGATAAGGGGGCCACCCGGTTATATCAGAATCAGCAAATAACACCTTCCCTGCGGTTGGCTTATAAGCGCCTGAGATACAGTTGAAGAGCGTCGTTTTACCAGCCCCATTGGGTCCTATGAGGCCTGTTATAGAGCCTTCTTCTACATCGAAAGAGATATCATGATTGGCCACTAAGGAGCCGAACTTCATGGTTAAACCTCGCACCTCAAGGAGAGCCATCCTCTACCCCCTTCCCTGGGCTCGTCCCATAACCCACGATACGAACCCCATTAAGCCCCTCGGCTGTCTTATTACAATGACGATTATGAGGAGGCCAAAGATGATCAGGTCCACGCCGCCACCAAGGCCGCCCCATATGGCCCTCGTATATTCCTGCAACGGAATGAGGACTGCCGCACCGAGGAGAGGCCCCCATAGCGTCCCCAATCCACCCAAAATCGTTATGAGCACGAATCGCATGGACATATCGAGGGACATAACCATAGGCGGGTCCACTCTGAGATTATACTGGACAAAGAATGCCCCACATAGGGCCGCCAAAAAGGCAGAAATGGCCATAGCCGCCAGTTTTACCCGAGGGCTGTTTACCCCTAAGGATTCAGCCGCTTCTTGGCCATCCCTTACGGCTCTCATGTAGTAACCGATGCGATGCCTCTCTATCCAACGTGTAATTGAAAAAACGAGAACGAAGAGGGCGAAAGCGCCATAATAGTACGGCGTTTTAGTATCGTACCACATGAAGTTTTGCCATCCCTCTTCGATGATCGGGTAATCGAGGCCAAGAGCTCCTCCGACCCAATACCACACCATGAAGAGCCTGTTAAATATTTCTACGATGGCGAACGTGGCTATGGCGAAATAGTGCCCCTTGAGTCTAAAGCACGGGTAACTGATGACTAAAGATACTATCGAGGCGATAATCGCCCCCAATAACGCGCCCGGCCATGGAGTAAGGCCGTATTTGACCACAGCCATGCCAGCCCCATAAGCCCCTATGCCAAAAAAGACCGAGTGCCCAAAGGATACTTGGCCACAATATCCGCCCAACAAATTCCAAGCCTGAGACATGCTGGCAAACAACAACACCATAACGAGGACATGTTTGGCGAAGGGCCCTTGTAGCGGCCCCGGAATGAGGGGCAATATGGCGAGTATGCCGAAGATCATGTAGCCGAAGCCGAAACCGCTTCGTCTATACCTCATGCGGCATCACCATCCGAAGAGTCCCTTTGGCTTCAGCATAACAACAACCAAGTAGAGTGCAAAAACAGCTACGTACTTAAATATGGGGGCGATGTAAAACCCCGCAAAGGCCTCAACTAATCCTATAAGGAGGGAGGCAAAAAACGAGCCCGCTATACTTCCAAACCCACCCATCGCCACGCAGATAAAAGCGATGAGGCCGAATAAGCTTCCCACCTCAGGATGCACCGGCATATAAGTGGGAAGGAGGCCCCCGGCTATGCCTACACAAACCCCTCCAAGGCCGAAGACCAGACCGTAGATCTTTTCTGTATCGATGCCCATGAGTTCGGCAGCTTCCTTGTCCATAGATGTAGCTTGGATAGCCCAGCCCATGCGAGTAGAAGTTATAAAGCGGTAAATAATAAAGATCACAATCAGTGAGAATATGGCAATGACGAATTGCGGTAACGACAAAATCAAGCTCCCCACGGAAATGGTCTTCCCGCTCAAAGCAGTTACGGAAAGGAGCTTAAAATTGGGGGAAAACCTATTAAGACATAAGTTCTTTAGGAACATCGATAGGCCAAACGTGGCCAAGAGGGCAGACAATGCGGGTTTTCCTATCAAGTGGCTTACCACGAGCTTATATGTCGCGAAGGCGAGTAAAAACACAAAAACGCCGGAAGCTACCCAAGAAACGAGCGGATCTATGTTCATCAGGAAGCCCAACCAATAGCTGACGTACATAGCTATCATCAAAAATTCCCCGTGGGCAAAGTTTATGACGTCCATAACGCCCCATATAAGCGTAAGACCTAAGGCCACAAGGGCATAGAGCATGCCGTTTAGAATCCCATCCAGGGCAATCTGAAGGAACAGGGTCATAGAGTTTCCTCCTCTATATTTTTAAGGAGGAAGGGCACCTCCAAAATAGCCCTTCCTCCTTAAAATGAGAGTTATCGCTTATCCCAGGAGGGAATTGGAAAGACCGGATCGGAGTTCGCCAACTCCAGAGGAAATACGCGCCTATACTCCCCACCCTTGAGCTGAGTGACGACGCTCATGGCCTTTATGTTTTGGCCGCCAGGGGCAAACGCCACCTTGCCACCGAGCGAGAGCGGAGATTCCCACTCGTTGGCGTATAGCGTCTCGGCGACTTTGTCAGGATCCAAGGTGCCAGCCTTCTCTATGGCCTGAGCCAAAACGAAGGTGGCTACAGCCTCTTGGATGCTGTCGCTGTCGAAGGGAACGGGAGGATCTATCTTGGTCTTATAGATCTCCTCCACAGGAGCTACGGCGGGCATCAATTCCGCCAACTCCGGAGAATAGCCCGTGGTTCCCATGAAATAATCGCCGTCAGGACCGAGCTGTTGAGCTATTATGGGATCTTGATAGCCGGAGCAGTAGTTCAGGCAAACCTTTGGGAGCCAGGCCAGCTGCTTCATCGTGCGGACCCACAAGATGTAATCGGCCCCGAGACAGGCTCCGAAGACTACATCAGGGTTTTTGCCCTTGAGCATCTGTACCTCGCTGTTCAGGTTCGTAGCGCCCGGGTTGAACGCCACATCAGCTATATATTGGAATCCCGCTGCTTCGATGGCCTTCTTGGCCTCTTCCGCCGCATGTTTGCCGAACTCTGTATTTTCATAAATTACGCCGAAAGTCTTGAGGTTGGCTCCCTTCGTTTCATTGAGCCACTTGACAAAGGTTACGAACTCCTGCGACTCGGTCTCGTCGGTGGGAGCCATGCGGAAGAAATACTTCATCCCCCTCTTGGTGAGCTCTGCAGAGCTTGAGCAACCGCACATAAAAAGTTTTTTTCTTCTCTCGGCTACGAGGCTCGCTGGCTTTGTTACTGCGCTGTTATAGCTTCCTATGATTGCATATACGCCTTCTTGGTCGAAGAGGCGCTCGGCTTCTGTTTTGCCGATATCCGGTTTACCTTGGTGATCCGCATGGACTAATACGATTTTGTAGCCCCCAAGAATTCCCTCCTGAGCAGCGAGCGGAACTTTGATATCGGGATAACTGTTATTTATGACCTCTACAGCAGTTTCCACTGCAGCCTTACAGCGCTGCCCCGCTAAGGCCACGGGCCCGGTGAGAGGAAAAAGGGTGCCGATCTTTATCACCTTTTCTTGAGAGAAAGCAACATCGCCTGCAAGGCCCACGAAGAGCAAGACCACCACCAGCGCCAAAACCTTCTTACTCCACTGCCGTTTCATTGCCAACACCTCCCTCTTAAAGCTGAAGAATCTATGACACTCGACTCATCGGCCTAATTTTAGTTTTGCCATTGAGCGACGTCAAGCGGAACAACCAAGTATGATGCTATCCCAACAACGCTTTATGGTATATGTTATGCAATCTTAAATGACAATCGCTTCGGACTTAGCCGAAAATGCGTCTACCCCTTATAGGCTACGGCCTCGATCTCCACCAGTGCATCTTTGGGCAAACGGGCAACCTCAACGAAGGCACGAGCTGGGCAGTCTATAGTGAAATATTTTGCGTATATCTCATTAACTGCCTGGAAGTCGTTCATATTTTTTGCAAATACAGTAGTTTTGACGACATCGCCGAAGGATAGGCCCTGTGTCTCAAGAATTGCTCCGATATTCTTTAGAACTTGTTCTGCCTGACTGGCGACGTCTTTAGCTGCCATCTCGCCAGTTTTTGGGTCAAGGCCCAACTGCCCAGAAATGTAAAGAAAATCCCCCGCCCATACCGCTTGACTATAGGGCCCAATCGCTGCCGGTGCGTTTTCGACTTTTACAACCTTTTTCACGTGCGTTATCCTCCTTCGTCTTCGTTTCATTGTCTGGTAACCGCGCTATCATTTTCTTCTATAGTGCTTCTATAGTGTTGATTTCTACTTCGGAAATGTACTTTTGCAAGATTGCTCTGAGCTTTGGCTCATCCTCGTCATTGAAGAGCACTCTCCAACCGGTGACGTCCTTTTCAAAGAAGACTATGATTTTAGAAGCACGCCTCGCCAAGCTTACGTGCTTTATTTCAGACCACGACAACACAGTCGTTCTGGTTCGACGCCACAGTCTCGTCTCCCTTACGAGGCCATCTTCTGATATGAAAATTCGCTTGCGATAGCCCGAAGCATATATGAAAGTTGCACCGATTAAGACTTCTTGAAATATGCCAGCGTATATCCCCCTTGCGATCAAAAAAAGACCCACCCCGATAATAGACCACGTGACCCACCTCGAAAAAGGCACGATGGATTGAGATATCAAAAGCTCACCCATAAAGAACCACACGGATTTTAGACATATATTACGTCCCTTTAAACCTGAAGTTTAAACGCCTGTCTTAAGATAATTTACGATGCAGAAGCTCGAACCTCGTCTGGTAACTCCTTTGCGACGACATCTTCTCCAGATTTGGTTCTCCAATAGATCCCAATTTTCATGTAAGACATGACAATCGAGACGATCGGATTCAAATAATTGAGGAATGCGTAGGGCGCATAGACTAAGGTTGAGACGCCAAGAGCCCCGCTTTGAAAAGCGCCACAGGTGTTCCAAGGGACCAACGCTGACGTAAGCGTGCCAGAATCTTCCAATGCTCTGGAAAGCATGCGGGGAGCAAGCCCCTTTTCTTCAAAGGTTTTCTTGAACATTCTGCCCGGAACGATCAGTGACAGATACTGATCGCCTAAGAACAAGTTCGATATAAAACAGGAGACTATGACGGCGCCTATTGTGCCTCCCACGGTCTTAATCCTGCTCATCATAGCGCCCACAATTGTCTCGAGGAATCCGCAAGCTTCCATAGCGCCGCCGAAAAAGAGGGCGCAGATGATGAGCGATATGGTCCACATCATCGAATCCAACCCGCCGCGCGTGAGCAGATCGTTCAAAATGTTTCCCACTTCTGTCGCCATTTCAGGCGCCATACTCAAATTATGTTGGCTCAAAAGCGCCAAGAGGGCATCTCCCTCCGCTCCGGCGATCTCGGCAGAAAGTTGAGCCTCATATCCGTAATGGAGGGCGTTGATGATGTCGCCCAGGCCGTTACCTTGAAAAACAGACATAATAATGGCGAGAATTACACCCGAAAAGAGACCCAAAATTGCTGGCACTTTTCTGGCCGCCAGGAAAATTACCACCAGCGGAGGTATAAAACCTATGGGGGTGATGGAGAATTCGGTCTTAAGCATAGTCTGGATCGCGCTGATTTTTTCCGTCTCGAGGGTCCCCCCACCATATCTCATGCCAAGAGCAATCGTGATGAGAATGACAATGATATAGGTCGGTCCAGTAGACCAAATCATCGCCCTTATGTGATCGAAAATATCCGAACCGGCCACGGCGGGCGCTAAATTTGTCGTATCCGACAAAGGCGACATTTTGTCTCCGAAATAAGCGCCGGAGATAACTATCCCTGCCGAAAGGGGGGCAGGGATACCCAAGCCGTAACCGATCCCCATCAACGCTACGCCGACTGTCCCAGATGTCGTCCAAGACGATCCCGTGGCGAGAGAAACGATAGAGCAAATGAGCAGCGTAGCCAAAAGAAAAATCGACGGCGATAAAATGGAGAGTCCAAAATAGATCAACGTTGGAACGATACCGCTTTGGATCCAGATTCCTATAATCATGCCGATGATCATAAGGATCACCATGGCCTTCAGGCCTACTACGATGGAATTTAGGCAGCCCTCCTCGATCTCCGCCCACGGTTTCTTAAGCACGATAAGACCTACACAGCACACCACTACCGTTGAAACGACGATCGGGATATGAGCATCCACGCCCAATACCAATACGCCACAGCTTATAATAACCGCTGCGACTATAAGAACTCCGAGAGACAAACCTAAACTCGGCCTTACTCCCTTCGCCTCAGCCATACTTCCCCTGCCCCCTTAGGCTTTTAAAGATTCAAATAAGATATGAGAATGGAGAAAAACAACATCGAAGTAAATATAAAACATCAAAAGCCCCAAAGTAAAGCCCTGACTTCAATCTATTGAAGGGTAAGCCCGCCTGAAACGCTCAAAAGAGAGACTGCATAAAAAAATATAGAGGACCTTGGCAGCTACCTACTCTCCAACAGGTACCCCCTGCAGTACCATCGGAGCTGGAGGGCTTAACTGCCGG